>CBESZZ010000498.1:0-3591 GCA_965534055.1 uncultured bacterium
GGTGCTGATGGCCGCCGACATCTTGGCGCCGCAGGCGCACTTGGTGCCCGTGGGGCAAGACCAGGACCAACACGTGGAGATGACGCGGGACATGGCGCAGTTGTTTGACAACACGTTTGCGAAAGATGACCCGGTGTTCACGTTGCCGAAAACGCGGTTGAGCCCAGCACCTCGCGTGCCTGGGACAACGTTCGAGAAGGGCAATGCGCTGCAGTTCGAATTGACGACGCCGAAGATGTCGCAGGAAGCGCTCGACGAACTAGTCGCGGGTTTGCGCGCGGCGGTGCCGGCTGTCGAGAGTGACAGCGAACGGGACGTTCCCACAGACACCGAAGCGTGGGTCGACCGATTGCGCGACCATGCTCCGAGTCCTCCGGCGGGAACCGTCCTCAACCTGCGCGTGGCGCGCGCGGACGCGACCGACCTGGACAGCGTCAGCGTGCGTGACCAGGCAGACGGACTGATCTCGACGTTCTTCGCTGCCACGGCGACTCCGGTCTTCCTCGTGGAGCAAGGGGTGCGCCGTGCGGCGAAGATGTCCAAGAGTTTCGGCAATGCCATTCCGATCTTCGCTGAGGGCAAGCCGCTCAAGAAGTCGGTCATGGGCATCGAAACGCGGCTGGTCGAGCTAGCGGATCCGCTCAATCCTCAAGAAGACCTAGTCATGCATCTCTTCAGGCTGTTCGCAGACCCAGATGAGGTCGCGGACATGGAAGCGAAGTACCGCGCAGGCGGTTTCGGCTTCGGCAACGCGAAGAAGGCTTTGCTTGCCAAGATCGATGGGCACTTCGCTCCGCATCGGGAGCGTCGCCTCGAGCTGCAGGCCGATCCTGACTTCGTCGAAGACGTGATGCAAGCTGGCGCGAAGCGTGCCCGAGCAGTGGCCCGCCAAACCGTCGACCGTGCACGTGCTGCGTGCGGTCTCGACTAGAGCGTGCGGCTCCGCGATTCGCTGACCACCGAATCTTGGCGACAGCTACGAGACGGGGCTGGATCGAAATGATGCGCCCCGTCCGCGACACTTCAGCGCATCAACGGCATCCCACACGGCGTGCGATACGCCCATACTCGAAGGCTCTACTGGTTCAGCTCGGGCGTGCCGTGACGAGGCGCTGCGCGCTTGCTGTGCGCGCGAGCTGGTTTGTCCGGCTCGGTGATGCCCGCAGTCTTGGGCGTGTGCTTCAGGTAGGACGGCTCGGGCTCCACGGGAACCACGCCTCGCAAAGCCAGCACGCCGTCAAGCAGACGCACGCGCTCCTGCATTGAAAGTGACTCCACTGGCAGGTAGGGAATCGCGTACATCTCTAGGAGCAGCTTCACCATGCCGTCGATCCGGACGACCTCTTCCCACTCCAGTCCCGCGCGCACGCCGTCTTCCTGAACGAGCTCTTTGTGCGGACGCAGGAAGAACACGAGTCCGCCGCGAACCCAGTCCATGTACTCATTGAGTCGAGGATCCCGGGCGATCTCCGCCAGGATGGTGGAGTGGTGGGCGGCGTAGGCCAGGTTGCAGAACGCGCGATCGCTGACGAACGGGCCACGCACCGCGTGTTCGGCCTCGACCTGCCGCGTGAACACCTGCGCTTGGTAGCGGTTGACGGTGTCGACGTCCGAACGGAGCGCGTCGAGTTGAGCTTCCATTTCCGCCAGTACGCCACGCGCCACCTCGGCGATCATTGGGACGCCGTAGCGATCGCGTACCCAGCGGGCGAGGGTGGTCTTGCCGGTGGCGTGGGAGCCCACCATGTAGATGCGTAGAGGGCGGTCTTGGGGGCGCTGCATAGCCAAAGCTTACCGTGCCGTGCATCCCAGTCGCACGCACTGCGTGGGGACTCCATGGCATCGGAGGCTCAGCAGGGGCCTGAACGTGGAGACTTGTCCACGAACCGGGCCCCGAAGCTCGATCCCATCGCAAGGGAGAGCGCCGGCTTCGCAGCCTCCCTGACAGCGGTGCTGCGGGGAAGCCGGAACCTGACCGCTCTGCCGTAGGGTGCGGCAGAAACGGCAACGCGGGCTACTTCGTGCGCAAGATCACGTGGTAACCGAAAGGGGTTTTCGTCACTTCGGAGACCTGGCCCACCTCGAGCTTGAAGGCGACCTCGGAGAACTCCTTGGCCATGCTCTCAAAGCTGAACTCGCCTAGATCACCACCCTTCTCCTTCGACGGTCCGTCGGAGTATTCCGCGGCCAAGTCCGCGAACAGCGATGGGTCCGCGACGGCCATGGCGCGCGCTTCTTCTGCGCGTTCGTTGGCTTCTGCCTCAGTGCGGATAATCTCGTCGGTTGCCCGGTCTGCACCTGCGTGGGCCACCAGGATGTGGGACGCGGTGACCTTGTCAGGCATGCCGTCGTCTTCTTCCATCAGGTCGCCGAGGGGCTTGACCATGCGGTCGCCGGTGTAGGACTGGATCTCGTAGACCCAGCCGGCGTGCTTCTTGGTGAAACTGTCGGCGGCGTCCCGAGCGAGGGCCAGCGTCTCGACCTCTTTCATCTCTTCTTCCGTCATGCCGCCTTGCTTGGCCTGCGGTGCAGGTCCCAAGTATTTGGCTTTGGCGCGCACGAACCAGGTCACCTTGTCGGGGACTTCGTCGCCCGGTTCCAAGGAGGGGTTGGGCTCCCCCGGCTCGGTGGTCTTGGCCAGTTCGAAGGTGAACTCTTTCTGGTCGCGGGTGAGCACGCGGTAGACGTTGTTGAAGGCGAGGTCCTCCTTCGACTTGCGCGGGTGGAAATCACTGAAGTCGAGGTAGGTCGAGGCGTTGAACACGGAGTTCACGTCGCCTTCTTTGGCCTCCATGCCTTCGGGCACCGACGCCAGCGTCACTTCGCCGGCTTCGGGGCTCTCGATCGTGTAGGTCACGCTGGCTTCACCTTCCATCGCCGTGACAGTCACCGAACTAATGTCGTCGGCGGTGTTGCGCGCGAGTTCCTTGTCGACGAAGTCCAACGCGCGGCCGCGGAGGTTCACGTACTCCTGGCTTTGGTAGGTGACGGGGTCGCCATCGCGACGCACGTAATAGCCGCGTCCTGGAGCGCCACCGGCGCCCTGTGCGGACTTGCCGATCAGCACGCCAGAGATCAGGTTGCCGTCCCCGCCGAAGAGGCGCACGCGCTTGGCGTTGTCGGCCAAAGACCCACCGACGCCAAAGCCCTCGTGGGCCGACTCGGCCTTGGACGCTTCGGATGCCAGGCGGATGTTGTCTACGGCTTTGATGAGGCGGTTCACCTCGGCAGTTGCTGCCGGATACTTCACGCCCCCGCGCACAACAACGAATCCGGCATCCTGACGTTCAAGGCGCGTAACGCCATCGACTTCGGACTCGACTTCGATGGCGGCGATGCGAGAAACCTCGACGTCATTGACCAGGTAGCGGCCGGGCTGGAACTCGATTTCCGCGCTTGGGCCGTCCATGGCCAGGATGACTGAGAACACCACGAGAACGGCCGCCACGATGGCGACCAAGGAAAAGGATTTCTGACTCATGACACACCTCCGTGCACTCGCTCGCGTCTACGGGACAACACCAACACCGAAAAGAGGATCGATAGGCCGGCGAAGATTGCGGGCCAGTAGAACCGAGTCCAGTTCTTCAC
>CBESZZ010000499.1:0-3590 GCA_965534055.1 uncultured bacterium
GAAGAATCGACGGACACCGCCTCCGGAACGGCCTCTCCTTGAGTTCCGTGGACGGTTTCCCCCCCGCATCCCGTGAGCATTACCCACGTTGCAGAAGCGCATAGAGCGCCTTGAATGAACTTGCACATGATCAAAAGCCTGATTCCCCACGAACGCGAACAAATCAAAATAATCGCGAAGATCAGGCACTCGCCAACCTAGCACGAACGGTTGAGGCGTGTCGACTGTCTTAGCAATGGCAAATGACCCAACCGACTCAATGACATGATGATTAATTCCATGGAGCCCAATAAGAATCCGCATGGGGCGTCGGCTGTAGCCGAACCAGTCGCTCGGCACACGCATGGGACTAACCTGCGAACCCCGTCAAGATTCCTCGCCGTTTGGAACGAAAAGATCACGCGTCCATGGATGGCGCCGATCACTCCACGACGCCAGCACTCACTGCATCCACCATGGCGGCCTCGCCATACCTGGATCAGAACCGAGGCAACCGTGCAACTCTTCCTGGCTCAAACCGCCGCGCGCATCGGGTCCCCCAGGAAGGACCCCGGATGCTCTAGAGACCATCGCAACGGAGATTCCCGAACCTCCACTGGGAAACTCCGAACGTCCCCTCGGGTTGGCCCGTCGATTGCTTCTAGATGGGTGAACACCCTGACGACCATCGACAGCACAAGAGGCCCTTTCGCCAGAGGGGGCCTCTTGTTTCTTTCTGCCCTAGGTCGCGGGGATAGGCTGCGTCCAGGGGTTCAGAGGGGCTCAGAGGGGTTCAGAGGACCTCAGGGGGACTCAGGGGGACTCAGAGGGGCTGAAGCAACGCAACCGGATGGCGGTACCTGTTGCCGTGCCCCCAAAGCCCACTATGACAGGACCATGATCCCCGCTTCGCGGCTTTCCCTCCTGCTCCTTGGCGTCCTCACGCTGGCCTCGTGTGCGCCGCAAAACGCCGACGCCCCAACGGGTGATTCGAACCCGGCAAGCCCCGCAGAAGATCCGCCACCCAACGTCCTGACCCATGAGTTCGGTCCAATCGAACACATGCAGCGCTCAACCCATGAATGGCGTTTGGGCCCGGCCCCATGGATCGCCGGGATGGTGCCGCTGGGGATCCGACTTGCCTGCTCGTGTGCCCAGGGCCGGCTGTTCATCGAGAACGCAGAGGGCGAGCGACGCGAAGTGTTCGGTCGCAACGTGGCCCGGGCGGAAGTGCAACCAGAAGAGACGCTGATCATTCAAGTCGAGGTTCGCACGGACGAACGCGAAGCCGTCGATCAACCCGTATCTCTCAGCCAAGGCGAACTCGTGCTGCAGCCGTTCGGTATCGCCGAGCGACGCTACACCCGCATCCCCATGCAGTTCACGTTCGCGATCGATACCCCGGTCGCACTGACGCCGGTTGCTCACCTCAACTTCGGCGATGTCGCGCACGGCCAACAGTTTTCCGTCGCAACCGCGCTGCAAACGGACGTTGCCGAACGACCAATCAAGTTTGGCCCGGCAACGTGCGAAGACGAGCGATTTACCGTGGTGCTCGAACAACGCGATGATGGCAGTGCCCGACTCAACGTGACCTTCAAGGCCGCAACTGACGCACCGTACGGTCCGTTTGGCGGCGTGGTGGAAGTTGAAACGGACTTCGAGGACTACGTGGTGCGCATCCCTCTGTCCGGAGCGGTCACCGCGGTCTTGGCTGCCAGCCCCACCGGCACCGTCTCATTCGGGCCGATCGAGTTCGCTTCCACGGCGTCGGCTTTCGTGCGGGTTTCCGACTTCAACACGAAGCGAACCCTGGGATTTCGCGTCGATAGTCTGGTTGATTCGAACGATGTCGATGTCAGCGAAGCCTTCACAACCAGGTTCGAGCCCGTCCACGGCAGCACGCGCTCTCAACGGCTAGTGCTGGAATACCTGGGCGGCGACAAACTCAGTGGCCCGACATTTCGCGGAAAACTCGTGCTGCGCTGCACCGACACCAGTTCCCGCGAGGCGGTCGCCGACACGCTGGAACTCCAAGTCGTCGCGTTCGAGAAGCGCTGAACCCAGAATCGCTCGGAAACGGGCGAAACCCGACACAGCGTGAAGCCGAGGAATGGAAGGGAGTCTCGTTCCACCTGGTCCGTCTTGTGTCGACGCCTCACCATGCCGACACTGGATTCAGCACCCGAATCCAGAGCGATCGCGCACCAAACGCCCTCCCTTGCCATGCCAGCCAAGCCCACCTCGCCCCTGTTCTTCTTTTGCGCAGCGCTCCTGCTCGGCAGCTTGGTCTGCACCCTGAGCCAATGTGGTGGGGAATCCAAAGGCAAGGACCAGCAGGCGCCGACCGCAGGAGGCGCATCGGCGGACCCAACCGCCAATGGCGCAGCGCAAGGCGGCAACGCGACGACGACGCCCGCACTCGAGCCCGCGGAGCGGGATCCAGCGAAAGCAATGACCGACGCACGCCAACTGCCTGCGGAGAGTGATCGTGTCCGCATTGCGATCTCCGGCGAACTCTCGGGACGCCTTGAGCCCTGCGGCTGCGCTAGTGGCCAGCTCGGTGGATTGGCGCGGCGCACTTTCTATCTCGCGCAGCGACAGTTTGACGTCCTGATCGAGGGCGGCGGACTCGTCGATACGTCCACAGAACTCGACTTCGCCAAGGCATACACCGCCCTTGAGATCATGAACGCGTACGACGTGCGCTACACGGCACAGGGTCTCAGCGCAGCCGACCTGGCGCTGGCTTCAACCGGAATCCTCAGCTTGATGCAGGGCATGAATGTGCCCGCTGTCGCCAGCGACTTGGACCCTTCGGCATTGGATGAAATGTCGCGAGAAACGTGGCCCGCGACATTGCATCGTGAGACCACAACCAAGGAGGGCATCACGGTGCGCATTGCATCCTTGGTGTCAAATCTTCCAAAGCCCATGCCCACCGACCTTGAGGGCCTCAAGCTACGCACTCCGCAGAAAGCTTGGACGCTTGCCATGGAGGGCGTCGCGCCTGAGTCGTTGCGCGTGCTTCTGGTTCACGGTGGCATGAAAGCCGCACGCGACGCGGCATCGATGGAGCCTCGCCCAGACCTCATCGTTGAATGCTCGGAGACGTTCAATGAACCGCCGGGCACGCCCGCTTGGGCAAACGAAGTGCCCATCGTTTCTACCGGCGTCCGCGGCCGCATGTTGGTGGACTGCTCCATCGCCAGAATCGAGGGCAAGCCACACATCGCGTACGACATCGCGGCGCTCCGCGGCAGCACCGTCAAAGGCGCTCAAGAAGACGCGGGCACCCGGGAAGTTCTGCTCGCCCATCGCCGCCAAGTCGCGGAGCAAGACATCCTTGAGGAGATGCTCGGCCAGGCGGACACCAAAAACGGGGCGTCCTACACCGGATCGAAGGCCTGCGGTTCATGCCACGCTGCCGACCTCGAAATCTGGAAGCGCAGCAAGCACGGCCACGCATGGGAAACCCTCGAGAAAGCCGAGAAGGACCCGACGCGCTACGGTTGGCCGGTGACCGAATACCCAGACTGCGTTTCATGCCACGTCGTGGGATTTGGTGAGCGCACCGGTTTCTTATCCAAGGAGAAGACCCCGGAACTGGC
>CBESZZ010000500.1:0-3582 GCA_965534055.1 uncultured bacterium
CCCCCACGAGGGTGATTCAGGACAGCGCGAACCGGCGCATCAGCTGGGGAAATGACCTTTCAATCCATGCGGTTCGATCCACGCGCCGGCAAGCGAGGCCGGGCGCGCGATCTACCCAAGGTCCGTCACACCCTGTCCGCTACGTGTTCGGCCGGTAGGCGTCCCACATGCGCTCCGCCCACCCGTCGAAGGATCGGGTCCAGCTCCCCACGGTCTCGATGCGCATGTAGCGGTCCATGTAGTCGAACAGCACCTGATGATTCCACGCGGGCCGCAGCCCCATCGCGCGAATGGCCAACAGCTGAGCGACCCATCCGTTCGCCGTGCAGCACAACCGGTAGGAGTTGCTCCATACCCGCATGTCACGCGATCGATCGACGCGGTGCTTGAAACCCCATTCGGCCAAGCCGAGATCCGCGCTCGTGTAGCCACCGTGCCCGCCGTTGATGACGCCCGGCGACGTTTCCTGCACCACGAACGTCTGACCATCTTCGCCAAACACCGGACCTTGCCGCCCGGTCGCGAGCATCGCCGCATCGTTGAGCAACGCACCAGCAATCAAGATGGGCGCCTTTCTTCCACTGGCGTGTCCGCCATCCGGATACCAGGCTCCACCCGCACGCGCGATGCCGTGCAGATCGATGCCCAGTTGGATGAAGCAAATCGCCAACTGACGCTTCTCCGCGATTGTTGCGTCGGTGTTGAGCAACAGCGCCGCTTGCCCCACCGTCAATGCGATCTCACGCCCATACTCCGGCATGTTGTCGCTCGGGTGGAGGTCACGGCCAATCCAACCCGCCTGGTGATCGAGCCAAACTCGACTGAATGCCGCTTCGAGGTTCGCAAAAGTTGGTGCGCCAGAAACACGCGGCAGAGACTGCAAGGCACCCCACTGAATCTGCGATTCATTCCAGGACAGCGTCTTGTCTGCGCCGCAGTATGGCGGGCGGAATGCACCGGCCGGAGCACTTGCTGCGAGGCACGTCAGAATCGCAGCAGTCCGAAGCTGCGGTCGCGCGGAGGATGCCGCGACCGTATCGCTAGAGACAAGCGATTGACCCGGCATCAAACGCAACGGTCTCGAACCGTCCACGTCCAGCGCCACGTTCAATCCCGTTCGATACCAGCGACCAGCGGACGAGCTGTCGTAGCCGAGTTCCTTCGTCGTCGGATCCGGGTTGATCATCGCGCCGTGCCGCACCCTCGACCCGCTGCGGGACTCTGGCGTGATCCGCACAATGTCGACGGGTCCCACCACCCAGTGGTCGCCGTTGACGAACATTCCTGTGCGAACCGGCTGAGCGAACTCCCACGTGATGCCATGTTGCGACACCGACGTCGCCATGCTCCCGCCACCGGGTCGCGGCCCAACCACCATCGCAATCGCGTTGGTCGTCGCCACATTGAATTGGTTGCCAAGCTGCGGAAACGCCACTTGGAACGTGTATTGGAAGCCAGCGACGTGCGACTGCGGCAGCATCAGATCGAACTGGTTTCCACCGCCGCCACCATTGGCCTGGAACGGCAAGAACACCTCCGGTGCGACGTTCAAATCGCAAGCGGTCGTGACGCCGTTCTGCACCAGACGGAACGGCAGCGCCATTCCCCTCCACGAGACTGTTTCCAGGCCACCAAACAGCACGACCTCAAGGCCTTGCGGTAGGCCCATGACCTCGAATCGGATCGTCTCTCCAGGTGCGGGGGGCAACCCCGAAAGCGTGCGCGCCGTAAGCGTTGCGCCAGGAACACATCCCGACCCAACCTGGACGAGGCTTCCGTTCGGACCCTGAGCCAACGCTCGAGCCCCACCGCAGATCAAAACAGCGAAAAAGACGAGCCACACCCGCAGTTGCGTGTTCCAACAAGCGCGCCGACGATCTGTGTAGAGCATGATGTCGGGGTTACGTGACCGACTGGCGAGGCGGCTCGCGAATCACAGACGCGCCGCCGCGACCGATCACTGTTGTCGCGCACTAGACTGACCGCCAGTCAACGCACCTCACCGTGGGAGCGGTGGTTCGGTACCCTGCCGTGATCTGCCGCACGCCAGACTTCGGGAAACTATCCGTCACCCATTGCTGCGATGACGCCTGATCGATTTATGAACAGTGAGCCAGAAACCAACCCCGGCACCGCGCGACGTTTGCTGGCGACCGGACGGAGTGACACGCTGCTCCGCGAAGAGCCGCTGCTTTTGCACTACGGCGAAAGTCCTGTGCTCACCATGCGCACTCCCGGCGATGACGAAGCGCTGGCCGTCGGCTTCGCACTGAGCGAGGGCTTGGTGTCTCGACCCGAGGATTTGGGTGCGCGTCAGTTCGAACCGGGAGATCCGACCGATGAGCGTCCGGACACGATGCGAGTTGAGATTCGCCAGGAGTTAGAACGAACCGTCCGCGGGCGTTTGACCCGGACTCACGAGATCCGGCCGTCGTGTGGCATGTGCGGCGCCGTCAGCGCGGACGCGATGCTCGATGATTTGCCGCCACTACTTCCAGGCATTCCTGCAATGGAATCCCAGACGGTGGATGGGTTGCGCAAGACCTTCGAGTCGTCGCAGCCGCTGTTCGTCCAAACCGGCGCCAGCCACGCGGCCATGCTGCTCACGCCCGACGGCACGGTGCTCGGACACGGCGAAGACGTGGGTCGCCACAACGCGGTAGACAAAGCCATTGGACGCGCCATCCTGGCCGGCCACTCCCCGGACTCGCTGGCTGAGGCCGTGGCTTTCCTCTCAGGGCGCGCCGGCTACGAGCTGGTCTTGAAGTGCCTGCGCGTGCGCGTGGCCATCGTGCTTTCGGTCTCCGCGCCCTCCGCGCTGAGCTTCGACCTGTGCGCTGCTGCCGGAGCGACGCTGGTCGGGTTCGTCAGGCCTGGCCGGGCAGAGGTCTATCTGAACAACGGCCGCATCAGCGACCCGGAAACCGCCCCTCGCGAAAGCTAAGCGGCCTTCACCAGCGTGCCCCGTCGCGTATGGTCCCGCCCATGCGACCATCTGCCCGACGTCAAACGCCCACCGTCCACGTGCGCGGCATCGCTGTAGGCGGTGGCCACCAAGTCGTCATCCAATCGATGACGAACACGGACACCGCCGACGCAGCGTCCACCGCCACCCAGGTTGCGGATCTCCACCGTACCGGTTCGGAGCTCGTGCGCATCACGGTCAACACGAAAGAGGCAGCACGCGCGGTTCCAGAGATTCGTGCCCGCCTTCAAGACGAGGGCCTGGACGTGCCGCTGATCGGCGACTTCCACTACAATGGCCACGTGCTGCTGCGTGAGTACCCCGATTGCGCCAAGACTCTCGACAAGTACCGCATCAACCCTGGCAACGTCGGCAAGGGCGCGAACCACGACAAGAACTTCGCGACGATGATCGAAGTCGCAGCCGAGTACGACCGCCCGGTTCGCATCGGAGTCAACGCCGGCTCACTGGATCAGGAACTCCTCTCGGACCTGATGGATGCCAACTCCGCATCAGCCCGCCCGGAGGCCGCCGACGCCGTCCTCCTCGAAGCGATGGTGCAAAGCGCCCTGCGGTCCGCGGCCGCAGCGGAGGAAATCGGACTGCGCCGCGACCAG
>CBESZZ010000501.1:0-3551 GCA_965534055.1 uncultured bacterium
GAACGTCACGTTGCCGGACGCGCGCGGCGACGTCTACGACTTCGCAACGTGCACAGCGGAGAACGTCAACGCAGCAACAGACTTCGGGTCGGGCGCGGTCATGGACGCCACCGGGGCTTCGATGATGTATTTCGACGAGAGCTTCGGGATCACCTCAACCGGTGGACCGACGGCAGCGTTGATCCCAACCGGCAATCACTTCCTGGTCTTGGCAGACGCCTACGGCGGAATCCCCGCGCTCTTGGACTTCTCTTCCAGCGTGCGCTGTGAGAACGGCACGCTGACCTCGGTTGGCAAGTCCGGCGATCTGGCCTTCCTCTTCGCTGCGTTCACCCGCAACGTGCCCGGAATCCCGGTCATCCCCGCCGTCAACGGCAACTTCTGCATGCCGTTCGGGGCAACCGTGACCGTCGGCTTCCAAGCCTTGCCCGCCAGCGGTCTGCTGACGTGGCCGGTTGCCTGCGGCTCCACTGGTCCAGCGCTCTACTTCGTGCAGCAAGCGGATGTGCACACCGGCGTGAGCTGGAACCCTGGGGGTCGCGCGACCTTCAGGAACACGCTACCGATCCGCTAACGCGCGGTTAGCCTCGGCGCGCTCTCACGATCCGCAGCAACGAAGCATCCTCTGAACCGCCCACTCCTCCTCGCGAGCACGTCGATCTATCGGCGGGAACTGCTCACCCGTCTTGGCCTGCAGTTCGACGTCGACGCGCCGATTGCCGACGAAGAATCGATCCTGGCCAGCGAGCACAGCCCTGCCGATCTAGCCATGGGCAGGGCGCAGCTCAAGGCCATGGACGTGGCGTCGAGGAACCCGGACGCGGTGGTGATCGGCTCGGACCAGGTCAGCGCCCTGGGCAACCGAATCTTCGGGAAGCCGGGTTCAGATGAGGTCGCGAAAGAGCAACTCGCTGCTTTGCAGGGTCAGACGCACACGATCCATACCGCAGTCTGTGTGGTCGCGACCGAGCGGACGCACTGCTCGTGCGACACCACCCGCTTGCGGATGCGCTCGCTCAGCGAAGAGGCCATCGCTCGGTATGTCGCCGTGGACCAACCTCTGCAATGCGCGGGGAGCTTTCGGCTCGAGGCTCGCGGCATCAGCCTCTTTGAGGTGATCGAGACCCAAGACCACACGGCCATCATTGGCCTGCCCTTGCTTGCAGTCACCGAGGCACTGCTGAAGCTGGGCTTCGAGATCCCGTAGCCATTCAGGCTACCGCCGCCGAATCAGCTCCAGGAACTCTGAGCGAGTACGTGGATCGGAACGGAACGGGCCGGTCATGTGGCTTGTCACGGTGAGAGTGCCCGGCTTCTTCACGCCGCGGGTGGTCATGCACATGTGCTCCGCCTCGATCACCACTGCCACACCCTTGGGTTCGAGCACGGTTTGGATTGCCTCAGCGACCTGAACCGTCAGCTTTTCCTGAATCTGCAGCCGCTTCGCGTAGACCTCCAGGACCCGCGCCAGCTTGCTGATCCCTACCACCCGCTTCCGCGGCAGGTAGGCGACGTGCGCGCGCCCCGTGAACGGCACCATGTGATGCTCACAATGCGACGCGAGGGGAATGTCGGTGAGCGTCACCATCTCGTCGTAGCCAGCCGTCTCCTTGAAGGTCTTCTCAAGGATCTCCTCGGGCCGTGAACCGTAGCCCCCGAAGAACTCCTCGTAGGCCCGAACCACCCGGCCAGGGGTTTCGAGCAAGCCCTCCCGAGCAGGATCGTCTCCTGACCAAGAGATCAGGATTCGCACCGCCGCCTCGGCCTCTTCACGGGTGGGTCGCGTCCCGCCGAAGGGCTGCTCGGGGCTGGTTGAGGAGGATTTCGATTCGTTTCCGTGCACGGGATGGTCTCGGCTTTGGTGGCGGCAGCGGTGCAGGATGCCGTGTGCACTTCAGATCCGCCAGAGGACGCCCGATCGTCTTGAAGAGAACAAGAGATCTCGACCAAAACTCCGACTTCCGACACCGGAGATGCTCGCCTACCCTCCCCGTCCCATGTCGATCCGCCTGCATGACACTCTGACCCGAAAGAAGACCGCCTTTTCGCCCCGGGTGGCGGGTCAGGCGTCGATGTACCTCTGTGGCCCCACGGTTTACGACGACTGCCACATCGGCCACCTGATGGGCCCAGTGGTCTTCGACGCCGTGGCGCGCTGGCTGCGCGCTCGAGACCTCGAGGTCCGCTTCGTGGTCAACATCACGGACATCGACGACAAGATCATCCGTCGGGCAAAAGAGAACAACGAGGACTGGAAAGGGCTCGCGGAGCGCTACACCCAGCAGTACTTCGGCTTCTTGCGCCGGCTGCAAGTCCGCTCGGTGACCGACCACCCTCGCTGCACCGACTACGTCGCCAAGATGGTCGAGTTCACCAGCGAACTAATCGCCCAAGACCGCGCCTACGAAACGCAGGACGGGGTCTACTTCGACGTCCGCAAGCAGAGTGGCTACGGCAAACTCTCCGGGCGAAAGCTCGATGAAATGCGGAGCGGCGAGCGCGTCACCGCCGCGTCCGACTTGCGTCACGCAGCGGACTTTGCGCTTTGGAAGAAGGCGAAACCCGGCGAACCGACTTGGCCCAGCCCGTGGGGTGAAGGCCGGCCGGGTTGGCACCTCGAATGCAGCGTAATGAGCTCCGAGTTGCTGGGGCCAGAGTTCGACATTCACTGCGGTGGTGACGACCTGAAGTTCCCTCACCACGAGAACGAGATCGCGCAAAGCGAAGCGCATGGCGACGCTTATGCGAAGTACTGGATGCACCATGGGCTCGTGCAGTTCGGCGGCAAGAAGATCGCCAAGAGCGACCCGCGGATGCAGGACCCCGAGTTCTCAAACCAGTTCCAAGCATCGTGGTTGCTGGATCGATACGGCGCCGCGACCTTGCGGTTCTTCTTGCTCCGAGGTCACTACCGACGGCCGATCGACTTCGAACCGAAGAACCTCGATGCCACCGCGACAGCTCTCACGCGACTGCATGACCAGCTCGGCGAACTGCTCAGCGAAGAGGACGATGCGACACTCGCCCAAATCGAAGCACGAATCGGTTCGGGTCCCTTGCGTGATCGGCTGGAGACCTTCACCGCATCGATGGATGATGACTTCGGCACGGGCGAAGCCGTGGCCGTGTTGTTCTCCCTAGCGCAGGACGCACGCAAGAACGACGGCGCCGATGCGGCTGCCGCGCTGCTCTTGATGCGTGACCTCGGTCGCCTCCTGGGCATCTTCACCGTCGCAGACGGCGAAGAGCGCGAGTCGCGTGAGCGTGCCAGCGGCGGCGAGGGGTTCAAAGTAGTTGCAGACGGTCTGGTGCAGCTGCTCTTGGAACTGCGCAATGAAGCCCGCGGCTCCAAGGACTTCACTACCGCGGACCGCATTCGGGATGGGCTCGCCGCCTTAGATGTCGCGTTGGAAGACGGCACGGATGGAACGACCTGGACTCTCCCGAAAGCCGATCGTTGATGCGTTCAGGAGCACCGAACAATGCTGCGCCCGAACCGGTAGGCACGCCAGAACCCGAGACACCCGGGTCAAAGCCTGCCGAGGCGGGCC
>CBESZZ010000502.1:0-3549 GCA_965534055.1 uncultured bacterium
CGGTGCCTGAACCCTGCGCGTCAAACTCCGCCGCGGGCGCTGAAGCAACAAGCGTCCCCAGCGAACTGCCGACGAACAGCAGCGGCACGTCGTGCTCTTTCGCCAAGGCGGCTGCTCGAGGCGCAGCCAACCTGGCCATCTCCCCCAGGCTATCCACGGTGGGCGAACCGCCGGACGTGCCGTAGCCCGGATACTCGGGCACCACGGTGGCGATCCCGGCAGTGCGAAACGCTTCGGCGCGGTAGACGCCGCTGGTCAAGTCTTCGCCGTTGCCGACGAATAGCAGAAACACCGCGCGAGGTTCGCCACGCGGCATCACCTCGGCGATCCGGAAGTCCTCGCCGTCTGCGCGCTTCACGTTCGTCACGGTGACGCCGTCTTCGCTGCGAACCGCGGTGCTGCTTCGACGCAGAGTCCCAGGAAAGACCAACATCTCCTGCATCAGCCAAGCTCCGAAACAGAGCAGCAGATACAGGCCCAAGACCACGGCGAGAATCCAGATCATTCGTTTCATCAGGCGAGTCTCATCAGCCATAAATCCAAGCACACAGGTGAACCACCGGCTGCGTTCCCGATGGCGCCCGGCCGAACACAACCACGTTGATCAAACAAGATCACTGTCACCCAGCGTGTACCACCAGTGTTGGCCAAGCCATTCACCGGTCATCGGGCCTGCAGTGACGAGATAGATCAACCGACGCTCCAGCGTTTGACTCGACGGCACAATTTCAAACCCACGACTAGAGCACCATGCGGCTTCGGCGCTGGTATCTGCGAACACCGCCATCACCTGCCGCCGATCATGCTTCTGCGCGCGGGCTGCGATCGCGCTGAGCAGAGCGTCCGCGGTCTCGGTATCGGCTTCGGGAACGATCCAGTCGGCGATGGTGCAGGCACCTTCGACCAGCTCGTGGTCGGTGCGGACGACAGCCAAACCAGCCAAAGTGCCTGCGCGGCGTGCGGCGATGAACACGAAGTTCTGCGGCCCGTCCGGAACGCGCACGAAGCGCCAGTCCAAGTAACGAGTGTCGCGGCGAATGCAGCAGTGCTTGGAGAGTTGGAACCGTGCGTAGAGCGCGTCAATCTCTCGAGCATGCTCGCCAAACAGTCCGGGTTCATCGGGTCCGCCGGACATCGGGCTCCAGGTCTCCACCTCAACACTCGACGGGGCTTGCGGCAGCGGCGCGCCACCGTCGATGGGCAGGCACAGGAAGTTGACCGTCCGCAGAAAGTGATATTCCAAGAACCGACGCCCGATCCGCTCGGCCATCGGCACCGGATAGCCGTAGTTCACCGCGTCCCCCATCGCGCGCGTGTGCACGGTGTAGGGCTTCGCCGTCAACACAAAGACCCCCGGGCGCTTGAGCCCAGCGCGCCACTCGGGATGCGAGAAGCTGTCGACACAGTGCACGAAGTTCCGCTGGCCGTAATCCGAATCAACGAGGGAAGGCACCCCGGCGTAGTGCGAAGCGATCGTTCCATCTGGAGCGGCGGCAACCCAGATGCGCGAGCCCGCCGGATTATCCCGGTACTGCCACCGCCAAAACTCCGGAGTCCGGTCCACAAACTCTGGACCGCACACCTCGCGGAACACCAGGTTGAACGTCTCGAGGATCCGCGGTTCGTCTTCGGGACGAAACGGTCGAATCACCAGTTGATCGGGGCGGTTCACCATGTCGGGCCGAGCGTCATGCAGTTCGCAGGAAAGCGGTCACCAAAGCGGACATGCGTTCCGCGGCACCTTGTCCCGCGGCCAAGACTTCTTCGTGATTCAGCGCACCTTCCGCCAGCCCAGCTGCCGGGTTGCTGATCAGTGAAAGCGCTACGACCTGTGCACCCATGGCGTGCACGGCTTGCGCTTCGAGGACGGTGCTCATGCCCACCGCGTCCGCACCCAGCGTTTGCAGCATGCGCACTTCCGCGGGAGTTTCGTAGCTGGGACCAAGCAGCCCAGCATAGACACCCTCAAGTAGCTGGTCATCGATCCTGTGTAGCTCCTTGCGCAACTCCGGAGAGTAGATCGCCGACTGGTCCGGAAACCGTGGCCCCAGGGCTGGTTCGTTATCGCCTAGCAGCGGCGACGTCCCGGTCATGTTCAGGTGATCGCGAACAACCATCAGTGCGCCCGGTTGCCATTCGGGATGCAAACCCCCTGCGGCGTTCGTCAGAAAGAACCGCTCGACGCCTGCATGTCGCAGCGATCGGACCGCACGCACGACCTCCGCCGCAGTCCAACCCTCGTAGAGATGGACGCGCCCCGACAAACAAGCCACCGGCACGCCGTCCACCGCCCCATGAATCACGGCACCACCATGGCCCGCAACGCGGGGTGCTGGCAGCCCGGGAACATCGCGGAAGGCCAGCTCGCGGGCATCGACTAGCTGGGTGGCGAAGTCCTTCAACCCGCTGCCCAACACAACACAGGTGCGCGGAACGTTGCCCTCAAAGAGCGTGTGCAGTTTCGCGGCGGCAGCATCAAGGAGCGAGGTCTCAGACAGGGTAGCCATGCCAGGAATCTCAGGGCATGCGGTCCGTCAGGGCAAGCTAGCTTTACCCGGGCGTCGCGACCCGCCGTGCCGGGCCCAGCTCAAGGACTCAACTTGCCGAGAGAATGCCCGCCATGCAGGCCGTCATGCACGTGGCCAGCGCACCCGCGCACATGGCGCGAACGGCTAGCTGCGCAATCACGCTGCGTCGCTCCGGCGCCATGGCCGCGAGCCCACCGATTTGAATGGCAATCGACCCCAGGTTCGCAAATCCCGCCAGCGCGAAGGAGGCGATCATGAACGTGCGCGGCTGCAGCTCCCCTTCCAGGTTGCCCAGCCGTTCGAAGGCCACCAGCTCTGTCAGCGCGATCTTGGTGCCCAGCAGCTCGGCGAGCGCGAAGATATCTCCGGACGGCACCCCCATCACGGCTGCGAGCGGCCAGAAGACGACCCCCAGGACGCTCTCCAGAGTGATGGGCAAACCCACGGCACCTCCAGCTGTGGTCACGACACTCGGACCCGTCGCAATCTGCAGCAACCAGTTGACGACCGCGACCAAACAGAGAAACGCGATCTACATCGCGCCGACGTTTAGCGCCAAACGCAAACCATCACCGGCGCCGTTCGCCGCCGACTCCACGAGGTTTCCACCTGCGTCGAGTTTGGCTGCACCGCGCGCCCCAACGTCTCGCTCGTTTCCGTCTCGGGCCAAAGCATCTTTGCGCAGATCAAGCCAGCAGGCACGGCCATGATGCTGGCGACCATCAGGTGCCCCGGCTCGACGCCCATCTGCACGTAGAGCGCAAACACGCCACCGGCAATTGTGGCGTAGCCACCGGTCATGATCGCGAAGATCTCGCTTTTGGTCATGCCCCCGAGGTACGGCTTGACCATCAGCGGTGCTTCTGTCTGCCCGACAAACACGTTGCCGCATGCGGATAGGGACTCGGAGCCAGAGGTACCGAGCAGCTTTGCCATGATCACCGACATGACGCCGACGATCCGCTGCATGATTCCCAAGTAGTAGAGCACTGCCATGACCGCGCTGAAGAAGATCAGCATG
>CBESZZ010000503.1:0-3528 GCA_965534055.1 uncultured bacterium
TGCAACGACTTCGAAGGGCGCAACCACTTGCGGCATGACCGCTGGCGCCACGGCATCGATGACAATGCTCCAGGTGCCCAGAGCCAAGCTGGGGCCAGGCAGAGGAATGGACTCGTGGAATATGCGCATCTTGCCGTGGGCGGGTGGCAACACTTGGGGGCTGCCCATGGGTGTGCCGTTCGGGTCCAGCACCTGGAAGCTGTACGCCTTGTTTTGGGTCGCAGCCATGCCCAGCGCCAGGATGTTCCCCCACACGTAGACAGAGGTGGCGTTGCTTTCGACGAAACCTCCACCAGCTCTCACCAGCGGCGGAGCAATGCTCGACGAATCCACGTTTGAAACGCCGAGGTTCCACATTCGTACCCCGGTTTGAAACTGGGGTTGGTTCTTCCAAATTCCAGGCAATGGATTGCACGGACCGTCGAACGGGTCGCGGGTGGTGCCGTTGTCGACGACCTGAAAGTGCACGTGAGGCCAGCTGCCCGCACCGCTGCTGCCGGTCCAGCCGATCTGTTCACCGGCCTTGACGCATGAGCCGGCTCGTAGGTGTGCGGGGATACCGTCTTGCCGCATGTGGCGGTAGTAAGTCACCAAGCCTCCGGCATGGACCAAATGGACGTGGTTGGAAGTGCACACCGTGCATTCGACGCGAGGATTGCATCCCGGAAACACCTTGCCGGAGCTCGTGCACTGGTCGTAGGCCGAGTCGTTCAGGGAGCACACGGTGCCGTCTAGTGCCGCGAAGAGCGGGATGCCGATGTTGGTTTCAGCGAAGGATCGGACGAGCACATCCGTCCCCGAATGGTTGTTCACTGCGTTGCTGTCGCAGCGAAAGGATTGGTTGAGCAGCAATCCCCCGTGGTCTCTGAAGTTGGTCGCCGCCAAGTCTTGGCCTGGCTCGCCTCCTTGCGGCCAGAACGGGAAGACCTGTTGGGCGTAGAGCGGAGCGCAAGAAAGGATCAGCGCTGTGAGAAGTGCAGTTTTCATGGATACCTCGAAAGTTGAAGTCAGCCCGCGTTTCTGTGCGTGACGGCACGAAGCGCGCGGGGGATCAACCATTCGGGTGTCGTGGGAGCACCTGGCGCAACAGACAATCTCTCGGATCAGTCTGACGTCTACACACAGCGACCAATGGTTCGGGTGCAATCAAATCGGGTGCCGCAACAGCCAATCCAACCCAACAGCCTAGCTCCGATCTCCTGCTACCAGTGTTCTCGACCTAGCTCCTCAAGCAGATAGCTGAGGAGTGTATTGAAGTTCTCATCCTCTGGATCGACACGTGAACTGGCGAATTCTCCCAAGAACTCCGCTGCCCGGTCGTCACCTAGTTGGCACGCGACGCATGCTCCGTACAGCGCGCACCGCCCGAGCGAGCTTGGGGGTAGCACCCCTGGCGAGTGGCGAGCGGTGGCCACGAGCTGCAAAGCCAAAGCCTTGGCGCGCGAGGCGAGTTCGAGCACTTCTCCCTTGAGGGGGCGGTTCAGGGCAAATATCCATTCGAAGGCTTCGGTTACGAGGAGCTCGATGGCGTTCGCGTTGTCCGGGTGCGCGGAAAGCGCGTTCTCAGTCGCTTCAAGACGCTTGGTTGCGTCGTTGCTGATGTTGGCGAGCATGGCCAGGTTGACCCAGACTTCTGCCTCGTCGAATCCATCGCCGGTCTTGTGGATGTCTTGCAGCAACTGATCAGCCCGGCTCCGAAGTTCTTCGATGCGCTTCTTGGTCGGGGCACGTGTCTCGGTAAGTATCACGTCCGCAGTGAACAACGCGAGCTGTGCCCGGCGCTTGTTCCATGGGAAGCGCGCGCGATCGAGCGCGTTGTGGAACAAGGTTCGCGCAGCCTCCACATCGCCGATGTGCGACAGGCGCTGGCCCTCGATGATGTCAAAGTGATCGGATGGACCGAACTGCGCACGTCCGTCGTCGAGTGCCGCCTTGAGTTGCACCAAATCCCCGTGCCAAAACGCGATTCTTGCCCTCGCAACCGCGAGCCGCAACAACGGTTGGCGGGATGTTGCTTGCAGTGCGGCTTCTGCGTCGCGCAGACACTGGTGGGCACTTTCGATGCGTCTCGCACGGCCTTCGAGGTACGCGAGGAGAATGTGGGCATCGGGCCGCGGCACCCCGTCCGCAAACAGTCCGTGCAGCAAGCGTCGGGCTTGGTGATTCTCTCCCCGCAGATAGTGATCTTGCGCCAATCCGTAGATCAAGCGAGGCGTCGACTCGGCGGGCGACTGCAGTTCCATCAGGATCCGGTCGGGGTCGACTTCAGCGATCCGCATCACGATGGAGGAGATCACCGCGTCGTCCGCTGCGGGGGTGCCTGACGCAGATGGTTCGACATCGGTCAAGGCTTCGACAATGTCTTGGCCTCCAGCCATCGCTGCGATCGCTGTACGGCCGCGGGGATAGGAACCCTTGGGGAGCGTTTCGATCAGTCGGATCGCGTCGAGCGGTCGGTCGGACACCAGCGCCAGTAGGGCTCGGGTGACGGCGGTGAGCGGCTCAGCAAGCACCTGTGGATCGCCCGCCACCAGCTTCGATTCGAGCGCTTGAAGATGCTCCAACTGCAGGTAGCGACGATCCGCATGAACCATGTTCAGCAGTGCATCCCGCTGCAGCATTGTGTCGACCGAGCGGGTTAGCTGTGTCGCTTCGGCGTGGTTGGGGGCTGCGGCGAGAACTTCCTGGAGGCGCTTGTGCGCGCGCGCCGGTTGATTGGCAGCGACCTCGCCGCGAGCGAGAGCGAGCTGGTCGTTGGTGATCCGCTTGGATGCGAGCTGGCTCGAAATCAACAACCCACCCAAGATGCACGTGACCAAAACTGCGCAGGCAATGACAGCGCTCAGGGCGCGGTGTCGTCGCGCAAGGATCGCAACTCGACCAAAGACACCTGTCGGACGAGAAAGGACGGGCAAGCCTTGCGCAAAACGATCCAAGTCCAGGGCGAACTCGGCAGCGTCCGCGAATCTTCGTTCTGGTTCCTTGGCGATCGCTCGAAGGACGATGGTTTCCAGATCCCGAAGCTCGGCCCGGCCGGTTGGAGGTGCCGGATCTTCGACGAGAATTTTGCGCACGATGACTTCCGGTCGGTCATCGTTGAACGGTGGGTCGCCCGCGAGGCAGGCGTAGAGGGTCGCTCCCAGGCCGTAAATGTCGACGCGAGGGTCCAGAGAGGCTGGCCCGCCGCGAAGTTGTTCTGGGGCCATGAAATGCAGGGTCCCGGGTGTCTGCCCTTCGTGCGTCAGAGTGACATCGACCGTCGTGCGCGCCAGACCGAAGTCGCACACGTAGGCATGGTCGTCGACTACGAGAAGGTTCGCTGGCTTGACGTCGCGATGGATGACCCCGACTTGGTGGGCGGCGTTCAGGGCATCGGCGATGCGCGCTCCCAGACGCGCGAGTCGACGTGGCTGGGTCGAGTGATCGAGTTCGTCGATCCGCTTGCCTTCCAAGAACTTCATGGCGAGGAATGCCGCGCCATCCACGACCCCCGTCGCATAGACGGGAACGATGTGCGGATGGTCGAGC
>CBESZZ010000504.1:0-3520 GCA_965534055.1 uncultured bacterium
TTGCTCGACGGTCTGACTCTCGTCGATCGCCGCAACCGTCACGGGGTGAACGCCCAGATCGGTGTAGGACGGGTTCCATGACACGAGCCCCGTGGGACTCAGTGACACGCCGGTCGGCGCGGTGACGAGCGCATAGGAAACAGCGCCGGTTGGGTTCGCAACAGCCATCTGGTAGCTGAACGCGGCGCGAATCGCTGCGGCGCTACTGGGCTGGCTCACGACAGCGAACGGAGCGCTGTTGCTACTGCCTCCGCAACCAATGCACTGCAGGGCGACAAGTCCGATGAGAAGATTGCGGATCATCCAGCCAACATAGGCTGCACGCGCGACCGAATCATGGACCGAGTCGTTGCCGAGAGCCCGCGGCGCGCACCGCAGCTAGCGAGGAATCTTGAAGCCCACCCCGTCAGAACGGTGCATGTCGCCTGGACCGTTCGGTCGGCTACTCGCGTTCGATTCTTCGCGATGAGTGATTCGCGATCAGTTGCCAACCACCGCGCGGCCTGAGTTCGAGACGACTGCGCCGGCGCCATTGCCCGCGCCGGCGTCTAGGGAGATGGCCTGGCTGAAGAAGACAAACCCATTGAGCCCGGTCGGGATCGGGATCGTCCAGACCGCTCTCCCCGACGAGCGTGCGATGAACATGCCGCCGCCCAAGCTCTGGTAGACGATGCATCAGGGCATGCCGAACGGCGCCGGGCTCGCAGGCAGCGGAACCCCGCTTCACGACAACTCCAGAAAGCACGATCCGCGGTTTCTATTCCAACTCGCGGACTACACCACCCGCCGAAACATCAGCACACCAACACCAAAGAATGCGCACCCGATGCCCACGAGAATCAGGCACGGCAACCACATGTCGCCCAACTCGAACCCCCGCCACATCGCCCCTTCGATCGCCAGGATCGACCACTTAAACGGGCTGATGTTGCTGAACGAAATCAGCCACTCCGGCATGGCGACTAGCGGGATCATGCCACCCCCCACCATCGCGAAGGGCATCATCACGCCCCAAGTTGTCCCGGCGACGGCGGCCTCGGTCTTGCCGAGTACGGCGAAGAACATCATCAACCCCGTAAAGCACGTCGCCGTACAGGCAATCCCAAGCGCGAGCATCGGAAGGCTGTCAAACCGCACGCCAAGGGCCAGCGCGCCGAACAACAACAAGACAACCATTGTGAAAACGCAACCGGCGAAACAAGCGAGCGCCTTCCCAACCAGTAGTTGACTGCGATGGATTGGCGCCATCGCGAGGCGGAGGAGCGTGCCGCTCGCGCGCTCCCGCACAAACACGATGGCAAACGTCATCGCCACACTCATCAGGCCCCAAACAAGAGCTTGCGGGAACGTGATGTCGAACGCGGACCGCGGTTGGTTGGACGCGTCCCGCGATACATCGACAACGGTGAACGGTGAAGCACCGAGGCCATCGCCAAGCGCGGGCAACTCAGCAACGTCGAAGCGTTCGACAAATCCATCCATCGCGCCGAACAGCAGACCGAGCGCTGCTTTTTGGCCCGCACCCAAAGTCTCGGATTTGGTGATCTCGCCGCGAATGGAAACCAGGTCTTCGCGAATTAGATCCTTGTTGGTGAATCGTGCGCGGATGGCCTGGACACTAGCGTCCATCAAGACACCCTGCAGCATGCCGAGCTCAGCACGGCGTCCAGGATCAATGCCTACCTGCAGCTTGGGTGCCGCCTCGGTCGCAACCCCAAATGCGGCATAGGGCTGCGCACCGTAGCCTTTGGGCACATGCAGATAGGCCGCCGCGCGGCCCTTCCGCACCTGCTCTGCGACATCCTCGAGCCGTTGCGCACCGGGGATCTCCGGCTTCTGCACGTGAATCGCTGCCTGCTTCGCCAAGCTCTCAAGCAAGGCCCGCGAGTGGTTGCTTTGGTCATCATCGACCACGATGAGCGACAGCGAACCACGCTTGCCATCGCCGGAGTTGCCGTAGAGCGCCCCGAAAAAGAGGGCGAACATCAACGGGAACGCGAAGATCCAGAAGAGCGCGAACTTGTCGCGGAACAACAGCCGGAGTTCTTTGCCGGCAAGTGCGAGGACGACGCGCATCAATCTCGCAAGCTCCGGCCAGTGAGTTGGAAGAACACTCGCTCGAGGTCGGGCCGTTCAATGTGTAGCGCGGTGACGTCGAGCCCGGTCCGGCCAATGGCAGAGACCACATCGAAGGGCTTGCTGGTGTCGACACGCAGCTTGGCCCCGTTCAGTTCACCAGGGATATCCAAGCCCGCTGCCGGCGGCTCCGCAAACTCTGCGTTCACGATCGAACCACCGCCATGGGCATCAATCAGTGCGTCGACCGAATCCAAAGCCAAGATCTTCCCAGCTTCCATAATGGCGACGCGATCACAAAGTCGCTGCGCCTCTTCCATGTAGTGCGTCGTGTAGATCAGCGTCGTTCCTCCATGACACAGCTCCTCAATGCAGTCGAACAGACGCCCACGGGACTGAGGATCAACGCCGACCGTGGGCTCGTCGCAAATCAACACGTCCGGCTCATGCACCAGCGCGCATGCGAGGTTCAACCGTCGCTGCATCCCGCCTGAGTACTTCTGCACGCGCTGTTTGCGGCGGTCGGTGAGCCCCGCGAATTCAAGACACCAAGCAACCCGGTCGCGAAGCTCCTCCCCTGACAATCCGTAGAGCCGACCAAAGAGGTTCAGGTTCTCCTCGCCCGTCAGCTCTTCGTAGAGCGCGAGACTCTGCGGCGCGACGCCCACCTTACGCCGCACAGCGCGCTCGGAAGGCGCACCAAGCCCCGCAACCATCACGTCGCCGTCGTCCGGCTCGAGAATGCCGGCCAGCATGTGAATCACCGTCGTCTTGCCGGCACCATTGGGGCCGAGCAAGCCAAACGCTTCGCCAGCTTCGATCGCGAACGAGACGCCGTCGACGGCTTGAAACCCGCCGTATGCCTTCCGCAAGCAGTTCGCTTGAATCATTCGATCCGTCGACCTAGTGAGATGTACCCGGTTGCGAGAGTCGCCAAGCCATGCGGTACATCCGCAGGCCCTAGGGAACTCGACACATACGACTACAGACCGATCGTCAGATCCAGGGCGTTGCAGGCTGTGATGCTCCCGCCATCGAGAATCGCAGCCTGTGAGTAGAGCGTCACCCCCAACAGCGCGAGGTCGCCTGGGATCATCAGTGAATGCGTGTCGCTGACACCAGCCGAAGCTTCGAAGTTGAAGTAGGCAGCGGGAAACGGCACCAGCAGTTCACCAATGCCGGGCACCGTCGGCCCGCTCGCGGAAGTGAAGTCCACGAGCGTCACCGTGGATGTCGCGCTGACCACATGTGCGACTTCCACGTCCCACGTGGTGCCAATCGCCGGCCGCGAGCTGGTCGTGTAGCAGAGCGGATTGACGCCGCTACCGTTGCGCGTGACGACCCCGGCAACACCACCAAGTGAACCGTCCGGCAACACGTTCTGCGCCAGGACATCTGGCGCGCCGGCACCTTCGTCGCGCCACGCCAGGAGAGCGAAACCCAA
>CBESZZ010000505.1:0-3518 GCA_965534055.1 uncultured bacterium
CGAACTACGCGGACCAATTCGCATCGAACTTCGTCCTGGCTGGATCCGCACTCGGTCTCATCGGCCTAGGCTTGGCCAGTCCATGGATCTTGGCGGTGCTCGGGCGCTTGTCAGCGAGGACGTCGATTCCTTTGCCCTTGGCCTGGCGCTTGGCGGTACGCGACGTCGGGCGCTACCGCATGCGCAACGCCCCGGTGATTACCGCGGTGCTTGCCAGCTTGGCTGCAGGACTGTTCATCGCCGCCCTCATCGCAAGCGTGGAAGTGCTCATGGGCGAACGCATGGCGCAGATGCGCAACGATCAGGTCGTCGTCCAGGGACCCGCAGCGGAGCACGCCGCACTCCAGATTCAATCGACTCTGGGCGCGCATGCTGTGGCACCTTTGCTGTTCGCCAAGCTGCATCATTCCGGGGTCCGCGCCGACTTCGAAAACGGTGATCCCGGTGGACGCAGCACTCCCCGCGTTGCAATCGGCGATACCGCGTTACTGCGAGCCATCGGGCTCGATGAGCCACAGATTCTCGAATGCACCAAGGCGATGTTGGAAGGCGCGATGATCGCGCTCTGGTCGGACACCGCGACTCCCCCACCAACGCGCGCGTTCCTGCGATCAATCCATGACGACAAGCCCGAGACCGTGCGGGTTCACGCCGTCACACCGCCGATTCCCACCCGCCTGCTCACCTGCATCTTGGGCACGGAAGCTGCGAAAGCACGCGGCTTCGAGGCAGCCGGAACCGCGATGGACACACGGAGCGCCTTGAGAAGTTCAGAACCAAGGTTCCTCGTTCGACTCAATGCCTCACTCACCGACTCAAGCTTCGAACAAGCACTGGAGATCGCGGCAGATACCGGCGGAGCCACCCTGAGCGCTCAGCGCCTCATCTCCACGCCGACCAAGTGGATCTTCACCATCGCACTCACTCTATGCCTGTGTGTAGGCGCCGTCGTCGTATTCGTCGCCACGGCACTCACAGCCGCTGAATCCAAACTAGACGCGCGCACGTTGCATGCGGTCGGGGCTGACCCAAGACACCTCAGCGCACATGCGGCGGCTCGCTCGGGCTACCTCGCAGTGGTCGGTGGCGCCTTGGCGGTGCCTGCCGGACTGCTTCCAGCATGGGCGATGGTCTCGATGGGCAACGTGTCGCTGAATTTCGAGGTTCCGTGGCTCGCGTTGGGGCTGGTGTGCGTTGCATTGCCCGTGTTCGTGTTCGCGGTCACGTGGATGGTGCAATGGCTCCGCGGGGTTCCGCAGCACCTCACTCCGGTTGTGGACTAACCACGCCCACCAGGCAGACCAAGATAACTGAGGGTTCTGCGGGCACCGAACCGCGCAAGCACGACGTTCTGCAAGATTCTGACGACCTCGCCCACATCGCCCACGGACCAATTCAATGTGAAGTCGAGACCAGAGCACTCGACGACAACGTTTTCGACAGCTGCCCCGAACATCTTCCAGTCCGGAAGTTTCAATAACCTGGCGTGCTTCTCCCTCAGGGCGCGAGCAAACGCCTGCGGTTCTGCGCCAGCCTTACGGAAACGAAACACGGATTCGAGCGCGAACTGGTCCAGCTTTGGTTCGAGGAACCGCACGGCCCACAGTTCGAGTGGGTTCGTTTCGCGCACCCAGTTCGCCGTGCCAAGTCCGGAACCGAAAATCTCAATCAAGGGCGGCGCGACGCGGATCACTCGGGACGCGAGCGATTGGTGACCGCGCAGCTCCAGAACATGCATGCAAGGCAATCCTCGATTGTTCTTGCCCGCTAGACCCGATTGAGTGCCGCATGAACGAAACCCCACACCGGCGACTTCCGTAGCTCATCCACGAGCCCGATTTGCGTCAGCTCCCCGATGTTCGCCCGCAGCTCCATGGAGTAGTTGTGCGGCAGGAAGTGATCCTTCGTGGTCCTGGATTTCGCTTCTTTGGCTGTAGGCGCAGCGAACTGAGTTCGCGCACAGGGAACGAGACAGCTCAGGCCGGCGAGAAGATTCGCGAAGCGATGCATGCCGAAAGGGTTCAACGCTCTCCGCCATCTTCCACGGGCTGCTTCCCCTTTGCAGCCGGCTTAGCTTCTGTGGCTGGTTCAGCCGGCGCGTCTCCAGCTCGGTCTTCTTGCACCATCCCGACGGGCTGAACCCCAAACGCGACGGACAACACCATCGGCACAGCCTGCAGCCCCACGATGTTCTGCAGCAACCTCGCAACCTCGTCCGCATCCCCCACGGACAGCTTGAGCGTGACGTCGAGGCCGGACACTTCAACCACGACGCTTTGCACGGACTTCAGAGCTTTCCAGCTCGGTTGCTTGGCCATCTTCGCGTGCTTCTCACGCAAGGCTTTCGCAAACGCGTCCGGCTCTGCGCCAGCCTTGCGGAAGCGACAAACCGCTTCGAGCGTGAACTCGTCCGGTGCTGGCTCTGAGAAGCGCACAGCCAGAAGCTCGAACGGGTTCGCCTCGGAGATCCAGGCGGTGGTCTCTAGGGCCGAACCGAAGAACTCGATCGTGCGCGAATGCACCATCGTCACCTGGGACGCCAGCGATTGATGCCCGCGCAACTCCATCACCTGCATGCTCGGCACGCCACGCTTGTTCTTACGCGCGAGGCCCGACTCAACCCAAGCACGCGGTCCATAGACAACGACACCGGGTGCAGGACTTGCCCAATAGCGATGGGTCGCCACTTGCTCGTCTTCAGCCATCCATTGGCGTCGCTCCAATACAACCGGGTGCTCACGGAACTTCGCGTGCTTTGCTGCCACGTAGCTCATGAATCCTGCTCCCAACTCCAGGTCAGGATTCGGCAACGCAACCTTGGCGCCTTCCATCACCGAGTAGACCAGCTCTGGGCGCTTGTCATCGTGCGCGACCGTGAGGAATTCGATGTCTTCGACGTCGAACGCCATCGGCTTCAGCGTTGCGCTGAAGAACGTCCACATCGGCGACTTCCGCAGCTCATCAATGAGCCCAATCGCCGTCAGTTCGCCGATGTTTACTCGCAGTTCCATGGGGTAGTTCTGCGGGAGAAAGTGCTTCTTCGTGACGTTGGGCTTCGCTTCTTGATTCCCAGGGACGGACTGGGTCCGCACACACGGGACAAGGCAGACTAGGGCAGCGAACACAAGCGCGAGGTGATGCATGCGCGCGACCTTAGTGCAATGCAATTCTGTGCGCGGTGAATTCAACCGCTCTGTTCCGGAGCTCGGGGTTTGACGAATCACCGCGCATCGACGCGGCGGTCACGGGAACTCTCGTAGACTAAGGAGCGGCGCAGACCAGCTACGTTTCCAACTGCCCGGTGCTCACAGGACCAATGCCCGTGGCGGGCAGTCAGAACGGCGACTTCGAGGCCCCACCCTTGCGGGGTTCGATCGTTCTAGCTTCGACGAGAGGCCGCCCGCATCGTCCTCGGCGGCCTGGAAGCACTACCACGGCCCCAAAGACTGCCGCATGGGGATGGCCGCTCATGTGACCCCGCGAGGCGATGCGAGAATCTTCGACGCGAAGTCGTCGGT
>CBESZZ010000506.1:0-3496 GCA_965534055.1 uncultured bacterium
GCAGCACCGCGGTGAGCGCCATGAAGACCATGACCAAGACTTCAGGGACGTAGCGACCGCTGTTGCCGATCACGCCGGTAGCGAAGAACGGCGCCAGAATTGCGGCGCCGGACGCGACTCCCTTCGTGAGGAGATACATCGACACGCGCCAGCCCCAGTGCACTTTGTGTCCGACGTCGAGCACTGTGCGCGCGTCGCTCTGCGTCATTGCTTGTGCTGCTTCGTCGGTGTAGGGCGGTGCGGGCTGCTGACGGTCGCTCCAAATGTAGGTGTCCTCTTCTTTGGCGAGGCCAGGCTGCAACGAGACGTCGTCCATGCCCAGGTACCAAACGTTGGGGCCCGTGTTCTGTTCGGGAGCGCGCGTCACGCCACCGGGCACTGTGTGCAGCAGCTGGTTGGGCCGGCTGTTCGGATCGTGCATGTCGCCGGAGATGATCGCTTCTTCCGGGCAGACGACTTCGCACGCCGGCTTGAGTCCCTGCTCGACGCGGTGTGCACAGAAGTGGCACTTCTCAACACTGCCAGTCTCTTCGTTCAGATAGAGCGCGTCATACGGGCACGCCTGCATGCAGGCTTTGCAGCCGATGCACACGTCCTTGTCCAGGTCGACGATGCCGTCGACGCGCTTGTCGAGGGCCGAGACGGGGCAAATGGTGACGCACGGTGCGTTGGTGCACTGATTGCACCGCAGCACGGCGAAGTGACGTCGGACGGCGGGAAAGGTGCCGACCTCCGTGTACTTCACCCAGGTGCGGAAGTCGCCGACCGGAACTTCGTTCTCGGACTTGCAGGCAACGGTGCAGGCATGGCAGCCAATGCACTTTCGATGGTCGATGACGAAGCCGTACTGCATGACGAGAGCGTGTGATCGGAAGGAGGCGGCGGTGGCGCGAGTCTCGAGCGGGGCGTGATCATTCCGATCGCGGCCGGCCGTTCCACCTTCTTCGCGCGCTCTCTGCAGAACGGTCGGGTCGGGTCGAACTACTGGCCGGCTCGATCGAGTGCGGCGAGCTGCCGTTCGATGGCAACACGCTGCGCGGGGAATGCTTTCAACCGCGCCGTCAGAGCGGTGTGAATGGCCTCTCGGACCGTTTTCCGGCCGCCTGCGCCGTCCGCGCGCGCGAACCATGGCGCGGGGAGAAGGGCTTGAAAGCGCGGGTCCTTGGCCAGGCGTGAGCAATGGGCTTTCAGTGCAGCGTCGAAGCCTTCAAGCTTGATCTGCACCAGGCCCAATTGGTTGGCAAGCTGGTGGAACCTGCTGGTGAGCGGTGGGCGCTCAGGGATGGTGATGTGGTAGAGGTCGAGGGCCTCATTCAGGGCGGCCTGCTCAGCACGGTCATCTTGGCGTGCGGCGGCGAGCGTACCGCGGAGATGCGCGACGCGCCAAGCCAACGCGGGTTCTTCCGCCAAGCCTTCCTCAAGGGCCCAGTTGTCGATCGCAGCCTCAAGACTTCGAACCGCATCCACATCAGGTTCGGTTTCAAGCCAGCCGGCGACCGCCAGGGTGAGGAGATGCTTGTCGGCGAGCGTCCGCTTTACGCCACACTCGCTACGCACACTAGCGGCTTCCGCCTGGATGCGAACGAGCAGGGACTTCGCCGTGGCGGAACCGGAGGGAGCCTTGGCTGCGTCCAGACTCGGCGTGGTTGTCTGCAGGAAGAACATCCCGTCCAACAGGTCTGTCCACCGACCGCGCATCGGCACGAAGCCAAGCGGTCGCATGATCATCGAGTCGTGGAGCCACGCTTCTTTTGGCAACGCACTGAAGTCGATCAGCGCGTGTTCCAGATCGGCGCGTTGGCAAAGATCTTCGAAGCTGTTTTTCGGTGCGGGGGGGACGGTGGTGGGAGTCTGCCAAGGCAGACCGGTCTCGCCCCGAAACGCGGTGAAACCTAGCGAGTACATCCCCTTGCCGAGTCGTGCGCGCACCCGCGAGCCCATCGGCAGCACACCGGTGTAGTCGATGCCGGCAGGAGTGTTCAGTTGGTCCGGGACATCTTGAATGTGCATCGTCGCGGACCAGACCACGATCTTTTGGTTCGGGAAGCCGTGCTCGATCAGCCAAATCAGATTCTCGGCCATCTGCGCGTCGCGTGGGTTGAGCTGCTCGGCCAAGTTGATTGGCTCATTGGCAAATCCCTCTGCGACACCCTCTCGCTGCCGCTGTTGCTTCAGCTGCGTGGCAAGGCTGCGCATGAGTTGTTCCCAGAAGCCAGCCTCTCCGACCACCAGCTTCGATGTGGTGCCTGCCTGGCGCTGCTGTGCGAACTCCAATTCGAGAGTTGCGAGTGCCGCCAACCAATACGGCGTTGGGTCCACGCGCTGCTTCGTCGTCGACATGTTCGATGTCAGGAACCTCACGCACGCCAACGCGCGGTCGAGAGCCTCCTGCAATCGCGCGTCTTGCGATGCTCCCAAGAACTGCTCGCTGGCGACCTGCAGATCTGTAGCGAGCGAATCCCGCGACGCAGCCCCGGTGAGTTTGCAGTCGAACCCGCTCACCAGCAGTGGGCGGTCGGTCTTCGCCGTCGCGTCTAGTAGCTCTAGCACGCCTTGGAATTGGGCGCTGCGTGTCCAAACTGGGAAGATCCCCAGCTGCACTGCTGTGGCTGCCGGGACCTCGCGAGCGAGCGCCTCTTGGACCTTCAAGCAGTCGTAGAGACCGCTCTCAACGGCCAGCACCTCAAAGCCCATTTCTGCGTGCAGCCATCGCAGAAGGCGCGCCTTGTGTTCGAACACCGCGCCATCGCCGTGGGTTGGTTCGCCGAGCATGACGACCCGCTTGCCCTTCAAGAGCCCACGCAATGGCTCCAAGTCTTCGAATTCTCTGCTGGCCGCCGGCGCGAGCCTCACGGCGTGCTCCCGCAACCAGGCAATCCGCTGCCCGATGTCGAGGACCAATTGTGGCCGCGAGTCCTGCGCGGGAGTGCCAAAGCCCAGTGCCAGCGCGGCCCCGGTGAGCGAGAGAGCACGCGCAGACCGAAGCTGCCGCGACGACGTTTTGCTAGGGAACACGAACCTCACGGTAGCGCACCGCCTTGGTCCTTGCCGCCCGCATGAGGGGGATCGGCCCCTGTTTGGTATCCTTCCTTCCGCTGCCTCACGCCTAACGGAGCACGCCCTCAATCATGACCGGTCGATTCTCAACCCTCGCCAAACGCCTCGGAGTTCATCGCTCCGTGCCTTTGGCAGCTCTCGCCCTGGTGTCTGCAGGCGCCATGAGCGCTCACGCCACCGCCCAATCGCCGCTTGAAGCTGCCGGGCTTCAAGCGTTCACCGGCACCGAAGCCAAGTCGCTCGGCGACTTCTCAGGCCGCGCGTTGCTGCTCGAATTCTTCGCACACTGGTGAACCCCCTGCGCTTCGCAGGTTTCCCATCTGAACAAGCTGCAAGAGCAGTTTGGAGAGTTGGGCCTGTCAGTCCTCGGCGTGACCGGGGAAGCAGCAACCAAGACTGAAGAGTGGGTCGAGCAACATTCGATGGGCTACGCGTACGC
>CBESZZ010000507.1:0-3496 GCA_965534055.1 uncultured bacterium
GCTCACGAGGATTCTTCCTCTTCGCGAAGCCGGGCAAGCGTGTGTCGCCGACCGGAGCGCATCTGTTCTCGCACGATCCACGCGGCTCGTTCGCCGTCGCCTCGACGAAGCGCGCGTACAAGTCGGCTGTGGCTCAACCAGGTCTGCGCTGCTGCCCGCATCTCAATTGGCGGTAAGCGACGGTGAAGAACGAACACTGCTTGTTGAAGTCGGAAGGTTTCCACGGCCTTCGACAACAGCGCGTTTCGCGCGGCATCGACGAGCAACGTGTGGAACTGTTCGGCGTTGTCGACCCAGTGTTTGACGAAGTCTTCGGGCTGCCCGGTGTCGGGCGTTGTTCGCAGCTTGCTGGCAAGTTTGTGCCATGACGCACAGATGGTGTCGAGCTCGAGGAGCTCGTCTTCGGTGATGAGTTGGGCTGCTCGTTCTGCCGCGTACGACTCAAGCGCTTCGCGCATGCCGAAGATCTCCTCGATCTCCCGGCGACCTAGTTTGCGAACGAATGCTCCCGCACCTGGGACGTGGTCGATGACTCCTTCGGAAGCCAAGCGACCGAGAGCTTCACGGACCGGGTTGAGACTCATTCCCGTCTCCTCTGCCAGCGTCCGGGTGACCAATCTGCTGCCAGGGCGGAGCTTCCCGTTGGCGATGAGGTCTCGGACGTGGGCGTAAGCCCGCGCGCTGGGGCTATTGGGAGTCGATGGCATATTCGGCATGGTTGTCGGCACAGGGCCGGGTTCCCGGCTGCAAGATCGCCGGTGATGGGTCATGATGGATCATGATGGTTCATGAGCATGCCGACGGGATCGGCCTCGTCAAGATGCCCACGGGACGCGGTGACGCGTCGTGAACGGGCTGGTCCACTGCCATGCGCGGCCCGACGCGATCTGGTGCGCGGCGCGATTCGGGCCAGGTGCCTGTTGACCACGGCCCTGCGTTTTGCATCGGCAACTCGCGGCGAGGAGACTCGGGTCTCCCTTCGAACCGCGGTCTATTTCGCCAGCTTCTCGATGCGCTCGATTTCTCCGGCTTCCAAGCCGCCGACGGCCTGAAGCTGCATCTGCAGCGTCGTCGTTTCGTCCTCGGGGTGCTTCGCTGCGAGACTGACCATGCCAACACACGTGTGAATCGGCGACGTCGAGTCCACCGCAACGACGCTGGCGACCAAGGCGCGTTCGCCGAAGGCCAGGACGTCTAGTGGGAACACATAGGCTGTGTCGAACGGCAAGAGACCTGGCTGCACCCAAGGTCTTGCTCGATGGAACTCAAACGACACGGTGATGCCCGAGTTGAGATTGCTCATGACTGACCACCACGAAGGTTGGCGGACGGCTGCTTCGAGGAGTGGCGCCAAAGCTTCTGCTTCAAGCACGATGGGTAAGATGGTGCTCATCGCCATTCCCGAGACCAGCACTGGTCTCTGTTCTTCTTCCGGTAGGTCGAGCAATTCCTGTATGATTGACCCGCGCTCGAGGTCTTCGAACTCGCGGTAGAACTCGCAGGCAACCGCGAACCCTTCGGACAAAACTTCGGTAGCGATCGGTCCAGTGACGGATTCGTCGACCAGACGTCCTTCAGGGTCTGTCACTGAGATGTGGAACTTTAGGAGTCCCTGCATGTGCACTTTGAGTTCCTGCCCGTCATCAGCCGTCATCGTTCCCGTACCGGTTTGCCAAGGGCGATGGGCTGCGACGGCGAGGCGAATGAGCCAAGACTGCTCCTTCCCGCCCTTGTTCAGGCGCAGGGAATACACCGCGCAGTCGCCAACCTGGATCTTGCCCCGAAACAGCGGGCGATCGACGATCTGCAGTGATGCTGGAACGCTTGCCGTCTCTACTACGTGTAGCGCGTCGAGAGCTTCGACTTGGATTGGGGGTGGTGGTGCTGATCCGCAGGTTGCGAGGAGCCAAGCGGTTAGCGCGCCTGCAATTGCAGCAGGTCCATTGGAGCTATTCGCTCGCCGAACCCTCGCCCCAACGGGCGTTCGTGCCGGCGCCGCGTGGACTCTAAGCGCATGAACTAGAGGCCATGACTTTCGTGAATTGGCGGTGGTCGGGCTGCTGAGGTGAGACGCGGACATTGACAATGAGTCTACGTGCTGCGTTCGTGAAAGCACCGGCGGCGCATGCCGGCGGCGCGTTCTGCGGAAGCGTACCGCCAGTGTGAGTTGGGCGGTGTTCGCGTCCCCGCGCAGGAAAGAGACGGTGCCAACCACCTCGCTCTGCGCGATGGTTCTCGCAAACTTCCAGATGTAGTTAGACACCTCGGCGCGATCGAGGCCCTTCTTGCCCCAGTCATCGAGCCGCGCTACCGCGCGCAGTGAGAGCGCGAATTGCTTGGCTCCCGACTCGATGGCTTGTCTGATTCGGCGCCCGACGCTGGCGTTGACGTCATCCATCGCACCTTGAAGGGTCGAAGAGACTCCGTGACTGTTCTTACTCATGGTGGATCCGATAGGCGGCGAATGCGTGCCGCGGGACCTAGAGCAGGGCGGTCGGGGCTTCGCTAGTTCGCCTGCCGCGTTCCCGCGTTGGCGTGCTGCTGTGCGGGAGTCTTGCTTCCCTTCAACCAGCCAAAAATCTCGAAGAGTTTCGGCGGCTTGCCGGTCATCAGGATGCCAATGCGGAAGATCTTGCCCGCACCCCAGAACGCTATCGCGATGGAGACAATCAGCAGCACGCTGGTGCCGATGTATTCCCACGTCTCAGGCGGTCCGCCGGCGCGGTTCATCATCGTGAACGGCGTGAATGGAGGGATCCAACTGAGGACCTTGGCCACCGTGCCGTTAGGGTCGTTGACCACCGGGATCATGCCGATGAGCGGCACGATCAAAACGATCATGACAGGCTGCATCAGGTTCTGCGCTTCCTTCAGGCTGTTGCACACCGAGCCGATGGCCACGAGCACGGCTGCATAGAAGAAGTAGCCGGCCAGGAAGTAGCCGATGAAGGACAGCAGGTAGAGCGGATCACCGACGATGGCCAGCAGATCAAAACCGGCGGGGAGGTCGAGCAGATAGGGGGCGAGCTTCACCGCGAGAAGCGCGCAGGCGACCCAGGACAGGATGATGGTCAAGCCCGTGGCTGCGATGCCGAAGATCTTGCCGATCATCAACTGGCTTGGGGAAACCGAACTGAGCAAGACCTCGATGATGCGGTTGGACTTCTCTTCGACGGTGTTCGTTAGCAGCATGTTGGCAGCTGTGAACACGGCGATCCAAAGCAGGTAGACGAAACCTACCGGTGCCCACTTGCTGGCCTTTTGTTCGTCGCTGACGGATTCGGCTTCGCCGGCTTCGTTGACCTGCTCGATATTGAATTCGAAGTTTTGACGCAGGCTGTCCGCATCCGCGCGGTTGATGCCAAGCTTCTCGATGCGCTGTGCGCGGACAATCTTGGTGACTTGGCGTGAATACCAGTTCTTCAGATTGCTGTCGGTGAGGTTGTTGGAGAAGTACCGCGCGCCATCGCTTGAGGACACTGGGTCCTCAGGAAGA
>CBESZZ010000508.1:0-3477 GCA_965534055.1 uncultured bacterium
AAAGACTTTGCATACGCCATTGACCGATGCGAACTGATCGCGCACGAAGAAGTCGAGTTGTTCCGCGGGTGTGCCGAACGTGATGTTGCCTGTCTGTCCCGCGGGAATCATCCACGAGTTGGCGCCCGAGTTGTAAAGCGAGAGGATGCCCACGGTCTGGGCGATGCCGTTGGCGAAGGTCGCGTTGAACGGCGCTGGCCCGATGCTGAAATTGCCGGATGCATCGGGAAACTCGAAGCTCGTGAATACATCCTGGGCGGTCACGTTTGACAGCAGCAGAGCCAGGGCGAGTGTGTGGAGAAGAGGTTGCTTGCGCATGTGGTTGGCCTATTGGGTTGGGACAGTCCCACTGGAGGATGCAATCGAGGATGTCGTGACGAGGAATGGCAGGTCGGTGCACGAACCTCGAGTACCGGATTCTGGTGACGCGCCGTAAGTCACGTCACCACATCTCATAGCGACGACCCTTGCTTGGTCGATGCGAGGTCAGCGCTCAGCGAGTTGGCCCTTCTTGCCACCGAGCATCTACAGCCTCCGCATGCTGCTTGCCGTCCTTGCGCGTTGGGAACATCATGCTGCGCCCGTCACGCGTCTGCCCCGGCTCTGCCATCATCGAAAGCGCTCCGGCTCGGGCGAACCAGGCATCGAATCTCTCAGTTCAGGCTGCGAAGACGCCTGCGGGCTTCGCGTTGACAAAGTGTTCGCACTTCACTTGCAGAGAGGAGAGATCGCGGCAGGGGATGTGTTCTCGGGAGCCTCCTGGGCCCCACTTTGCCCTCGGCAAACTAGAACGCGGTGCCGGTGGCGTTGCAGGCTACTGTGCAATGGTCCAGTCGATGGCGTTGGATGAGGCGACCTCCAACGGGTACGCGCTCGGCGCAAGGTTTGAACCCTCGCCGACTCTCTAAAACCGGAGCTGCGAGCGCGTCAACGTTCGGCGAGCAGTAGTCCTATGCGAGGTGCGCACCTGCGAGCTTCGTGGACCGTGGACCTAATGCGCTAACGCAGCTCGAATACGGATCGAATCAGGAAGTGATCTGAGGGGAACCCGATCGGCCAGCTGTCGATCACTCTCGTCGACGTGTGCCTGAGGTCCGCGCCCTTGAAGTAGAGTTGGTCGATGCGGCTTCCGCTTCGATGACTGAAGCCAGGCGTCTTCTCCACGTCGGGATAGAGGCTGCGGAAAGCGTCGGTGAATCCGGCCTCTTGCATCGCCTTCGATGCGGGGCTCTTGCCCCCGTCGGTGTGCGGGACGGCGTTGAAGTCACCGGCGAAGAACACCGGGGTCTTCGCCGTTCCGGCGAATCGGTTCTCGTGAAACTGTGACACATTCGCGAACTGATTCATGCCGTACCAGTTCGACATGACCCACACGTCTTGAGTCTCGCTGATCGCAATCCTGGCGGCGACGTTCATGAACGCGGACTCTTCGGGGACCCGAACTTCCCGGATCGGGTAGCGGCTGATTACCGAGATGTTTGCCCCCTGGTTGAGATAGTCCCAGTCGACGGTCGTCGCGAAGTAGTAGCCAAGTTCCGCGGCGATGAAGTCGCCCGAGGAGTAGGTCTCTTGCAGCATGACGACATCTAGGCCTTCACGCTCGATGATCTCGGCGATTGCCACGCGCGAGTCCCATCCGTGTTCGTCGACCGTGAAGTGCTTGCCGCCATGGAAGATGTTCCAAACGCCCGTTGTGATCGAATTGCGCTTCTTGTCGAGGTCGGTGACGGCGAGTTCGAAGTGTTCGGAGTACGAAGCCAGCACTTCCTCAGCCGGTAGTGCGCGGCGCCAAACCGTCAGGTTGTCGATGTCGAAGTCGGTTGGGTACAGGCGTTCTCGTTCGCTGATGGTTCGGGCCACCTGGTCGTTGATGGTGACCTTGCCGTCGACTAGCGAGTAGATCTTGAGCAACGGTGCTGCCTCCATGAAACTGAACGCCTGGTGCACCGTGTAGGGGTTGCGCATCAGCTCCGACTCGATGCGAGTTACGGGTTTGAAGTCTGCGGAGCCCATGGTCTCGACGAATGCTTCGCCCTTGGCGCCGAGGGTCTTTGCTCGAGCACGCACCTTTTCGTCGAACAGCGTCTTGGGTTCGACGATCAGCTTGACGAACTCGTTTGGCTCGACCTTGCCCAGCTCGAATGAGTGGAAAGCGTCGACCAACTGCTGCAGCGTCTCGGCTCCGGCGTGGATCGCCGGAACGATGTCGGGCTGCGGACTCGGTTTGGTACCGCTCCAACCGGCGATCACCGGTTGCGCAGAGGTGAAATCGAAACCCGTCGAATCGCTCACGTTGTAAGTGGCCTTGTTGACGCCGTCGTAATAGAGCCAGACTTGCGCGAGCCCGCTGTTGTACGTCATCGTGAGCTGATGCCACCTGCCGTCGTTGAGCGGCATGTGTTCGCCGTTGCCACGCTCATAGGTGATGCGTCGCCGGTCCGAACCCATGTTCCATGCCCAAGTGCCACCGGACATGAAGAACACCCAGCCCGGGGCCTTCTGCGAGGCGAGACTGTTGTCTTCGTACTCCTTTTGCGAGAGCAGGACCATTCGTGCCTCAGGCGCGGCCGTGGTCCTGATCCAGCACTGCACGGAGAAGTCCGTGCCCGGATCGATGGACAGATCTTCACCTTGGATCGTGAGACTTGCCGCGGAGTCTGTGGTTCGCAGGCGAAGTGCTCGGCCGGCGAGACCGCGTACGAACGATGCCGTGTTGCTGGTCGAGCCGTTCACCGAGGGGCCAGCCGCGTTGTCGACGTTGTCGTCGAACGCGAAGCTGGCAACTGGCTCGGTTGCCTGGTTTGGTGAGGTAGGTACTTGTTGCGCTGTGCTGCCGCACGCAAGGAGGCCCGCCGTGGCGAGGAACGGTTTGATTCGAGCGGTCGAGTTCATCGTTGGTAGGTCTTCTGGACTGCGGGCAGGCCAGAGGAGAATAGCGAGAGTTCGGGCGATCAACCGATTCGGTTCACCCGCCAAATTTGCCCAGCGTTAGAGTCTCGGCCCATGAAGCGAATCCTCGTCCTACTGTCAGTTCTGGCGTGCACCGCATGCGCGACTTCGCCCGAAAACGCAGCAATCGAGCTGCGAGTTCTCAGCTACAACATCAAGCACGGCTACGGAAACGACGGCAAGATCGACCTTAGCCGGGCGGCTGAGGTGATCCGACGCACGAACGCCGATCTGGTCGTACTGCAGGAGATCGACAACGGCGCTCGCCGATCGGGACAGCAGGATCAGATGGCTGTGTTGGCCGAACTGACTGGGCTGCACGCGGAGTTCGGTGCCTTCATGCCGTATCAGGGTGGCCACTATGGGATGGGGGTGATGTCGCGCTTCCCGATCCTGGAGTCGCGCAACCACCGCCTCCCAGAAGGCGCGGAGCCTCGGTCTTCTCTGGACGCCCGCGTGCAGTTGCCGAACGGCAGCGAGTTGGTGCTGTGCGGTGTGCACTTCTATGCCACCGCGGAGCAGCGTTTG
>CBESZZ010000509.1:0-3477 GCA_965534055.1 uncultured bacterium
CTGCGTCGCGAGCTTGCGTGGTAGTCGTCGCAACGCGCATCTCAGGGAGGGTCGGCGAATCCGACTTCACTCAGGATGCAGCACGAAACTCTCGGCGTTCTCTGGCCCGATGGGCTCGGTTAGTTCGATGCCATTGGCTGACAAGGCAAAGGCCAACACCGCCCAATAGTCCGCCGTCTTCAGCTCAGCTCTCTCCTCGGCCGACGGTGGCATGTTCTGGGTCGCGAACGTCGCGATGTCTAGTGCCGTGCGAAACTCGGACGTGCGGACCCGAGCTTCGTTCCGGCGCAAGGGCAGTGCACCTTCTCCAACAAGCGGTGGTCCCGACCTCGTGCCCTGGCCTGAGTCTCCATGGCAACCCGCGCAGTACTGACCGTAGATCTCGGCACCGTGGTTGATTTGGCTCATCACTGCGCCGCCATCGGTGCTGGCCGAAGCGCGGCTTGTCGTTGGATTGGACCGGCATGCTGCGATGGACAGGAAGGTGCTGAGGAGGAGTGCCGAAAGGCCGAATTGAGTCATTCAGAGAGTGGGGTAAGGGTTCAGGACATCTGCTTCGTTGGAGACCCCGGCAGCCGCCGGGGTTACAGGTTTCTCCAAAAAACTGGAGTTCGATGTAACCTCGCCGAAGCGCCACATCTCCAACCCTCGATGCCTCACCCCTTAGTCCAGCCAACCGGCCATTGGATGCGCGACGTGATCTCCGACGAAGAGGTTGTGGCGCGCGTCGTGTCAGGCGAACCGGAACTCTTCGAGCTGCTGATTCGTCGCCACAATCAGCGGCTCTACCGTGTCGTTCGGGCGCAAGTTCGAGATGACAGTGAGGCTGAAGACGTCCTGCAAATGACCCACGTCAGCGCATGGCAGGCGCTGCCACAGTTCGAAGGGCGCTCAAAGTACCTCACTTGGGTAACGCGCATCGCCATCCGCAAGGCCGAGGCAATCGCTTCGAAGCGTGCCCGCATCGAAAAGAGCGAGGGAATCGCTGCCGAAACCCGCAAGCGTGCGATCGGCCTGGTGTCTGCGGATGTCGATCAGTCTGACCTTCGCCGGCTGCTTGAGCGGAGCATCTGTTCCTTGCCCCGGATCTACCGCTCGGTGTTTGTGCTGAGGGAAGTCGAAGGGATGGCGATCAGTGCTGTCGCCCACGACTTGGAGCTGTCGGAGTCCGCAGTCAAGGTGCGGCTCATGAGGGCTCGTACCAAGTTACGAGCTCAGCTCGAGGCTCAAGGACGTGACGACGATTGCGTTCGATCACTGTGGCGTTTCGATGGTGAGCACTGCGACCGCATCACCAGCCGGAGTCTCGCGGTGATTCGAACGCTCACCGCGATGTAGACGAAGCGGTCGCGCCTGAGAACCTCGACCCCGGCGAAGGCGCTCAGTAGGCCGTAAGCGCTCCCTGGCCACAGGCTACCTCGGTGAACACGTGGTGTTGATGGGGATTGGTGCCAACCAGACTCTGCAGAACGTCGTCGGCGGTGCGAGCGATGACGACGATTCTGTGGTGGTCACGTACGCCATCAGTGGGACCTCAGTGCACGTGGCCAAACTGACCTACACGACTGCTCTAAGCGTGGTGGCTAGCGGCAACCGGTGCCGCTCCGCGACGATCCGCTCTCTCGGGCGCGCCCAACAAACGCCGCGCACCTGACCATTGTCAGCCTCGCGCAAGACAACCTTGCGCTTATGGGGCCGGGGATTTAGCCAGGATGCAGGCTCCTGGTCGGCGTTGGGCCGGGCCATATCGGCATTCTGCCAGTGCAAGTCGATGGCTCCGTGACGATCCCGATCCCGTTGCCCGATTTCTACTTCCAGGTCTTCCACACCAACGCAGCCGGCGGCCGTTTTCAAAGCACGCAGCATTTGAAGGTGTCGATCGCGCGGTAGCGGCGAGTGCTTGGATGCGCTGCCGACACGTTTCGTTACTTCATAGGGTTGATCACCCGAAGCGTGTAGGAACCGATGCCGCGGCGCCCTGTGACAGCGAGGGTGTAGCGGCCATCGCGGGGCAGTCGTGTGCTGATGAGCGCACCGCGATGTACCCCCGATCCCCAGTTCGACGCGAGCGCAATGCCGTCTGGGTCGTACAGAGTCAGGCCCGTTTCAAGATCGTCGGAGGCCGTAAAGATGAGTAGATCGAGGTTGGCTTTCCCGTCGAGATGCACGTAGTCGACGCCGCCTTCCAGGGGTATCGGTCCACGGGTTTCTCCGACGCTGAGAGTTGGGATCGTGAGTCGCGCGAGTTGCAGCGTGTATTCGCCACCGCCGCCGTTGCCGAAGCTGTGCACTTGCGCGCGCACGAAGCCGCGCTTGCGCACTAACCAAGAGTGACCCGCAGCAAGTCCGCCGCCGACGTCGTCGAACTCTCCGATCGTCACACCGTCTTGATCAAACAGGCGCAAGTAGGGATCGAAGGCGGATGATTCCAAGTCCAGGCGCAGCACCTCACCCGGCTCGGTCTTGAACGTCCAGTAGTCCGAAGCTCCGACCACCAAGCTGCCCGCAACCGGATCCGCATCCGAGAGGGGCCGGCTGGTGTCTCGCACGGTCAGCGTGTAGGGCGCGGGTTCCTTGCTGTGCGATCGCACCATGACCTTGCGATTCATTGGCATCGGCGTGACCAGAATCATGCGCTGAACCAGCCCCTTGGAGTGGGAGGGTAGCCAGCGATGCGTCGGACCGCCGTCCAGTGCGCGCTGCGGCTCTTCGCCGTCTTGCACCACCTGCATTTCAAGGTGTGCGCCCTCTAGCTCGATCACGAGGAACGAGTTTGTCTTGGTCGTGAAGGTCCACTCGTCGAGCCCCGATCCCTCCAGCGTCTCGCGAATGAGATCATCGTCGGCTATTTGGCGTCTGCGGACGGGCGCGAGACCCACGCGGCAGGGCGCACCGGGGTCGGCGCGAACGCGCAGGTAGTGCTCACCATCCCGTTCCGCTTCGAAACATCCATTCCATTGGGGAATAGAAAAACCCATCGGATCGATGATTTCGGACACCCGGCTGCCGCGCGGCACCAGCATGTCGCCCTTGTTGGCAGCGACACGCACGTGCAGCATGCCGGAGTCATCAACCTTGCTGACTAGGTAGTCTGCGCCCTCCGGAAAAGGTTCCGAACGCAGTCGCTCGACGTTGAGTCGATAGTTGCCGCCGCCGCGCTGCCCGGGTCCGTGCACCAGGATTGCGAAACGGCCGTCGCTTGGCAGGCGCTTCAGGAAGCGGCTTTCCGAGCCCGGGTCGTCGACTTCAGGAACCAGCACTTCGCTGGTGCGATCGGAATCATCATCCAAACGCACGAGCTGCAGCACCGGATCGAACTGTCCCGAACGCACGTCCACGCGCAGCACCTCGTCGGCCAAGCCGTCGATCATCCAGCGATCCACGGTGTCGATGGTCAGGTGCTTGTTGTGTTCTCCTGGGCGTTCCAGGTCGCGGTCAGACTCCTGCCCGAAAGCAGGCAGTGAGATCGCGAGTGCC
>CBESZZ010000510.1:0-3473 GCA_965534055.1 uncultured bacterium
GGTCCTGATCCCAACCCAGCGTTCACTTACCACTCGGGTGACCGCGGCAGCGCCAACGTCGGCGGCTACAAGAATCCCGAGGTCGACAACATCCTGGATGCCTTGGACGCCGCCAGCCCCGGCGAAGCTCGGAACGACCTGCTGCTCATCCTGGACGCACTCACGCACGCAGACCAGCCGATCACCTATCTGCTGCACCCGCGCGTGACCATCCTCTTCAACCGCGCGATTCAAGACGCCGAACCCGGCCCCCGTGGTCTTTGGCCGGAGACCTTCTGGGTGCCCACCGAGCAACAGCGACGCTGAAGCAGCGCGCACACCGCGCGAAGTTTCGAAGGGGATCGCTTGACGGCACCGGAGACGCCGCTACTGTCCCTCGTCCGGAACCCACACACATCGCGGGGTGGAGCAGTCCGGTAGCTCGTCGGGCTCATAACCCGAAGGTCACAGGTTCGAATCCTGTCCCCGCTACCATTTGATCAAGCCCGGGTAGGACACCGTTCAAGACGGTCTCCTGCCTGGGCTTTTTCTTTGTCTGGTGGCGCAGCGGCCGACGAGTGCGCGGCGTTCTTCGAGGGTGCCTGAGGCGATCAGAGCCTCCATGTGGTCGAACTCGGCGTCGATGCGCTGCCTGAGTTCTGGGATCGCCGGTAGCTCCGGTGCTGGTCCTGCGGCGTTCAGGTCGGTCTGGACCTGCTCTCGTTCGGTCGCGAGCTGTTGCGCCTGGTCGTAGAGGCCAAGCGATTTGGCGGTGCTCGGATCGACAGCGAGAACGTGCTCGCGAACCCGAGAGATTTTCTCGTCGAGCGAGGCGAGCCGGTTGCCGAGTAGTTCCCGTGCGTCCGAAGTGCCCGAGCGAAGCCGACCGACTTCCTCAGCGAACTGTCGGTGCAGTTCTTGGTCATCGCGCAGGCAACCGAGGTCGTCGCGGATGGTTGACAGGATGTGATCCTCGACCAACTGAGCGGGCACCTGGTAGCGCTTGGGGCACTCGTCGTGGTATCCGGCGTGGCGCCGAATGCAGGTGTAGTAGCGCGTCTTGTAGCCCTTGCCGCTCTTCTGCGTGTTGCCGGTCATCTTGCCGCCGCACACTCCGCACTTCATCAGGCCGCTGAGCAGGTATTCGCTCTTCATTGCGTTGCCGCGGTAGTGGGGGAGCTTGCCCTCACGCGACATCTTGCGACGCGCCTTCACTGCTTCGAACGTCTCCGCATTGACGAGCGCAGGCCATGCGTCCTCGCAAACGATCCAGTCTTCGGGCGAGCGCTTCTCAACGCCTTCGTCTTTCCGTTCGACGCTGGCACCTTCTTCGAAGCGGTGCCACTTGCTCAGCGTGCGTCGGTTGTAGACACAGCGACCTGCATAGGCTGGGTTCTCCAGCATGGGGCCGATCGTCTGCGGTGTGAAGATCTGGCCGCGTGTCGTGCGCATGCCCGATGCGTTGAGTTCGTCCCGTAGCCTGCGAGTTGGTGCTCCGGCTGCGCAGCCCGCAAACAGCTTCTGAACGGCTCGAACCCGTGCATCCGTGGATGGCGTCAGCGTGGATGACTCGTGCCTCTGCTTCTTGTGCCAGCGGCCGCGAGGAAGTTTGTCGAGTACCGTGTCGGTTTCGGCATCGAGAACGATCTGTCCGCCATCATCGTCTTGTCGCACGATTCGCTTGCGCTTGTCGCCGTCCAGCAACAGTCGGTCGAAGCCGAATGGAATCGGTCCGCCTGGCCACAGTCCGCGCCGTGCACGATCGACCGTGCCGCGCATGGTGTCGCGACTCAGCTTTCGCAGGTAGTCGCCGTTCTGATGGTGCTCGACGTAGCTCATCAGTCCCGACTGGAACGAACCATCGGGCTCTTGTCCGCTGGCCGCGTAGACCACGCGCTTACCGTTGGTCTGAAGCTGACGCTCCAGCAGCATGCCAGCGATCGCATCCTTCGGTCGTGCGAGTCGGTTGCGGTCCCACACGAGCACGATCTCCACGTCCGGTTGGCTAGCTGCTTGCAGTAGCTGACCGAGCCCAGGCCGATTCATCTCGCTACCGCTGATCGCGTCATCCTCGAAGATCTCAGCGAGTTGCCAGCCCCGAGACTTGGCGAACTCGGCGAGTCGCGAGCGCTGTTGGTCGAGCGATTCCTCCTGGCGATCCGTTGATCGCCGCACGTATCCGATGGCCTTGGTCATTCTTAGTTGCCTGATGAGTCCTCGCCGGACTCTAGCGAGTCTTCTGGTGGATCACCTACGGTCGGATCGGATGTCAGCGGTCGTCGCTGATACTTCGCCCTCTTGCGGTTTACGCGGCGGGTGAACTCTTGTTCGTCGATGCCAGCATCTCGCAGGGCTTCATCCAAGGCGTTGCGGAGAAAGGAGCGCCGGTCGAGCGTGCTTCCGGCGGCCCATTCCTCGTCACTCATCCGTAGGGCAATGATGGAGGCCAGCGTGCCGATTGATTGTGCGCCGAGCTGCTTGGCGTCTGCCTTCATTGCTGGTTTGCGGACAAGCGGCGACCCTGGTTGCACGTCTGTCAGTCCGTTCTGCACGCAGAGCCACCAAGGCAACGTGTGTTGTTGCGTGTGGTGGAGTTCTGGATCATCAACTAGGCGCAGCCACTTGTCGGTGCAGTAAGCCCAGAGTCGACCGAGCTTGTTGACCGCGTCGTCCCAGGTGTCGATGCCGCATTGTTTCAGGGCGGTTCGGCGAATCTGATACTCGACGCGCACGATCATGTGCCACTCCGGAACTTCCGGCAGGCCCCAGATGTCGAACACCCAGTGCTTGCCTGACTTCTCGCGGATCTCGCGTGGTTTGTCGTAGATGCGTGCCATGACGTCTCCGCTTCCGATCGTGAACCCCGATAGGTATCGGCTGCTTCGGTAGCTGGCGTCCTTCTTGGCGCGGGTGACGAAGTGCTCGTCGAGGTCTTTGCGCCATGCGATCTCGGGAATCAGGATGTCGGCGCAGATGTCAATTCGGCTGACCTTCACTTCGAGAACCTGTGCGCCCATCTGTTGGAACATGCGTTGCACTAGTTTGACCATGGCACTTGCTCCATACATCCAAAGTGCCTCGGCGCGAAAGGTAACCACGGCGCTGGGGCGCTGTTTCGGCTCGATCCTGTTGCCTAGAGAGATCACAAGCTCGCTGCCGACCAGTAGCCATTCGTAGCCGCTGGTCCCGTGCCGCTTGACGGCCAAGTGCATTGACGCTTCTGCGGCTCCCCACGAGACCATCGTGGGCTCATCTTCGGCTGCGACCTTCGCGCGCTGCTTCAACTCCGAGAGTTTGGCAAATGGCGTCGCCGTCTCCTTCCAGCGAAGGTTGATCGTGACGACAAGCGAATCGATTCCGCCGGAGAGGTTCCATGCGTGATCCTGGTGTGCGTGCTTGCACCGTGGTTCACGTTGTCAGGGGGGCTGTTAGTCACTTGCCCCCCTGGATCAGAGATAGCTGGCAGTAGCTGCTAGAGCGTCCGCGAACGGTGG
>CBESZZ010000511.1:0-3472 GCA_965534055.1 uncultured bacterium
CATTGGCGGCATTGGCGGCATTGGCGGCATTGGCGGCATTGGCGGCATTGGCGGCATTGGCGGCGTGGCTAGGCGTGCTAGTTTGGCCATGGCGTTCGGCGCGTTGGAGGACCCGTTTCATGGTTGCGACTGGTGCGGCGCTTCTCGCGGCGGCAGGTCACTGGCATATCGTGAGCTAAATTGACTAAGGATGTCTACATTCTTGCCGAGGCGTGAAGTCCGGGACATGGGTGACACCTTTGTCCGGGCACATGGGGAATATTCTTTCGGTCGAAGGTGGCGCTTTTGGATGCTCTGTTGCCTCTGAGGCAACCCCCTTGGTAGGTCCGCGATGACTAGACAATCGCTGGCTACTCGCGCGCACGCTCGATGGGCGCGGGTCCCAGGGCGAAAATCTGCCGGGCGAGTGCCGGGGTTGCGCATCGACTACATCGGTCCTCAGTACACGTGGGGCGCTAGCCGCGTGTGCGGCTATTGTTCGGCGAGCGTAGCCTGCGCACGCCCCCGCATCTTCGCCGCAGTCCGGTTCTCCACTAGCGAGCAAACGATTGAAACGAATGCTTCACCTTAGGTTGTTCGTGCGTCCAGTCCCCGCTGGCTTGTCGAGAGCGGCGGCTAGTACGCTTGGCCAGGGCTACAGGTAGGTGCCCGGTTCGACCGACCAGGGCAGCGGCTCCGACACGATCGTTGCGATTGCTTCTCCCTCGGGTATCGGCTTACGAGGGATCTTGCGCGTGAGTGGGCCCGTTGTGGGTGACGCGGTGAGTGGGCTGGTTGTGGGTGGCGCCGATCGGCTTGGTTCGTGCTTGCGTGGCGCCGGGGTGTGCACGCTTTGGCTTCCCGCAGAGACGATGGCAAGTGGGCATCCGGGCGTTCCGGAGGCGGAGTGCGAAGCGCTGTTCTTGTCGTTCCCAGGACCGGCGTCCTATACCGGTGACAACGTGATCGAGCTGCACTTACTCGGGTCACCGCTGCTTTTGGCTCGCGTGGAACGCGCGCTCCTTGGAGTCGCTGCTGCGCGTGGGCTCGCGCTTCGACCTGCAACACCGGGTGAGTTCACGCGGCGTGCGTTTGAGGCGGGGAAGCTCGACCTTGCCGAATCCGAGGGCGTGATGGCGTTGATTCACGCGGTGGATGAGACGCAACGGCGTGAGGCGTTCACGATGCTTTCGGGCGGTTTGTCGGAGAGCATCGACGTGGTGCGAGATGGGCTGCTTGGTGTTGCTGCGTTGCTGGAGAGTGGGTTGGACTTCGGTGAAGACGACACCGGGGCGGTGCCTGAGCAGGAGTGGCGCCCCGACATGTTGGAGTTTGCGAGCCGCGCGGAGGCTCTCGCGGACGCGGTGCCTGCTTCTGCTGGTGCGTCTGGTGAGTTGGCGATGCTTGGCTTCACCAACGCGGGGAAGTCTTCGCTCGCCAACGCGCTGGCTGGACGCGATGCCGTCATGGTTGGCAGCGAAGAAGGGCTGACTCGTGACGCTGTGCGGGTCGCGATATCTGGTTCTTCCGTGGTGCTGCTCGATCTGCCGGGAGAGCTGACGGCTCCCGCGGCGGGGGATGCCGCGGACGGCTTGAGTGAAGTTGCGTCCTCCGCCGACGCCGGCGACTCGCTCGATCGCGACGCCTTGGTTTACCGCGACCGCATTGCGCGACGCGCGGATGCTGCAGTCTTGGTGCTCGATGCACGGCAGCGAAGTGGTGGGTTGCCCGCCGCGTTGCGTGCGCTTGTCGATCGGTTGGGGCTGCCCGTCCGCGCGATCGTTTGGACGCATGCGGATCTGGTGGAAGCGGAGCCTCGGATCGAACCCTTGGCCGGATCGCCGACCGAGACATCGGCCAATCCCTCCGCGGATCCAGAGGGCCAGATGCCCTCGACTTCCCACGAGTTCTTGGTCAGCAGCCGCACCGGTGCTGGCTTGCCGGAGCTTTTGGCCCACCTGAAGCAGCAGCAAAGCCAACAATCCAGCGCTCCAGCCTCCGAAGGATCGACCGATTCTTGGGGCCGGCTGCGGGGGCACCTGCAAACTTGTGTCGCCGCTTTGCACCGCGCTCTCCACGAAGAAGGGGGCAACGAGCTGGTTGCCTTCGAAATCCGGGAGGCCGTCTCTGCGCTGGGGGAGATCCACGGTGGAGCGTCATCGGAGGATGTTCTGGACCGCGTCTTCGGCGCCTTTTGCCTGGGCAAGTAGCCCACACCGGAGCGCGAAGCCCCTGGGCGAATGGGGAGAAACGCGCGAACTCCGGCCCAGAAAACCCCTTCCGTCCGTGACACAACCTTTGACGCCCCAGCGGTTGTGGGTATCGTGCGATCGCCCTGCAAGGGATGGGGCCGAGGGTCAGCTCGGCTTCGGGTGGTTACGTCGTGCTGCGGTTGGTTCCGCGGTGCAGCGCAAAGACCCACGGAACGCGTGCCTCGTGGCGCACGGTTCGGTTCCCGCCGCGATTCGCGGCGCGCAGGGGGTTCCCGGAGTCCCGTTTCCATGCGCTGTCCCTACTGCAAGGCCGACAACGACCGCGTCATTGATTCGAGGGCCAGTGCCGATGGCTTCGCCATCCGCCGTCGCCGCGTGTGCCTTCAGTGCACGCAGCGCTACACGACCTACGAGCGGACTGAGTCTGCGCCGTTGCGTGTTGTGAAGAAGAACGGTGAGCGCGTGGCGTTCGATCGCGACAAGGTCATGAGCGGCTTGCTCAGGGCGTGCGAGAAGCGACCGGTAACCACCGAACAACTCGAGACAATCTCTGACCGCGTCGAGCGGCAGTGTCTTGAGGCGTTCGACAAGGAGGTTTCGACCAAGATCATTGGTCGCCTCATCATGCAGGAGCTGCGACGGCTCGATCAGGTGTCCTACGTGCGGTTTGCGTCGGTCTACCGAGAGTTCGAAGACGTGCGGCAGTTCCTGGAAGAACTCGAACCCATGCTCCAAGAGGAGCCAACGGGCGGGCGGGCCCGAGAGGTGAACCGTGAGGCGACGGGCGGAATCTCTGGTTGAGAAACGGGATGGGCGGCGTGAGTCGCTGCGTGCGACGAAGCTTGCGCGCTCCATCCATCTAGCTTTGGCAGAGTGCGGCATCCGGGAGGACTGGCGTGCTTTGGATTTGGCGAGCTCAGTGCTCGGCGGCCTACGGGCCCGTCGTGCAGACGAGCGCTCGCGGGCCAATCTGTCTGCGCCGCAAGGCGTGGCTGAGGCCATGCGTGAGCCCAGTGACACGGAGGTCGCAGCACTTCCGCCGTTGAGCACGATCGAGCTGGGCGAAGCCGTCCAGCAGGTCTTGCTTGCCACCGGCCATGAAGGGGCGGCGGCTGCATACCGAGCGGTGGAAGAGACCCGAGCCCGGCAGCGTCGCGCATTCGTGCGCATGGCTGCCGACCTTGAGGGCGGCGGTCCAGGCGATGGGCAGCGGGAGGCACAGTATGGATCCCCCACAGCCGTCGCGAGTCTGGCAGAATCACGCTCGTCGAGTCACCGCA
>CBESZZ010000512.1:0-3469 GCA_965534055.1 uncultured bacterium
CTATCCAGTGAGTACTGGAGCACCTCTAGGTCTCGAAATCCTCTCCACAATAACACTCAGAAAGGAGTGACAATCGATGGCAAGAACGGCCGCTATCTGGTTGCTTACTCGGAAAAGCTCGGTCTCGAATCAAACGGAACGCATCACCTAACAGCTCTCGGTACGGCGGTGTATGCGGAGCGATTCGATTGGCCAGATGGGGGGGCAATCACCAAATTTGATCAGGTGCCGTTGTGGTCCAGTTTCGATCGTCGTTGGCGTGTAGGAGACTGTGCGTACGACTTCGACTCGGATTCGTTTTGGGTGGTTCCGGTCATTAGCGATGCTGTGACGGGATCCGGTACCGGGAACATCTATCTTCACCGTATCGGCTATACAGGTGCTCAGACCGACCAGGTCACCCTGCATCGAGCTGGCGGGTTGCCCAACAACCAGGCAGGGAACGGAGCGTCGGCCTACTACGACGACGACGCGGACCTTTTTCAGGTCGCCTACACGGCAAACGTTGATCCCAGTGGAAGCAACTGGTCGCGAAACGCTGTCTACGGAAATTGCTATCTGTACGACTCCTTCACTCCGTGGAGCACGTCAGGATTCGGTTGCAGCCCTGCGAGGATCTCTTGGTCCGCGCGCGGCGGGAGCAATACTCATGATCAGCAGATCGGCAATGAGTTTGGATCCGTAAGCGTCCGTGGAGCCGCAGCCACATCATTTCAATTCGTTTTGGTTGGGTTGCGTACGATGGATTTACCCCTGGTCGCTATGGGCAACGTTCCAGGCTGCCGGCTGCTGGTTCCGAGATTCTATGAAGCGGGACACTTGATGCGGTTGCCGGAGCAGATGGGCGCGAACGCCTCGTTCGAATTCCCTCTCCCGCCGAACCTTCCGCAGGCGACCCTCTACTTCCAAGGCATCCACACGAACGCGGCAGGCGATCGGTACCTCAGCACTTCGCGGTTGGAAGTTCCCGTGGTGAGGTAGCGCGGCACAACTTCGTGCGAACGCTGAACGAACCCGACTGGCTTGCCGATCATCTGTCGAGGGCGTGACGACTGGAAGTACTGCTGGTGGCCATGGTTTCCTCCGAACAAAGGCGCCAACATGGTCTTGCAATGTCGCAACGAATCGTGGTGCTAACCGGTGCGGGGATTTCCGCTGACTCCGGAGTGCGGACGTTCCGCGATTCTGGCGGGCTTTGGGACGGTCTACGACCACAGGACGTTGCGACGCCCGAAGCATGGGCGCGGGATCGGCAGCTGGTTTGGAAGTTTTACCAAGAGCGTCGAGCCCAGCTGCAAACGGTGGAGCCCAACGGGGCGCATCGAGCGCTAGCCGACTTTGCACGATGGTGTAGCACCCACGGGGTTGGGTTCGAACTCATCACGCAGAACGTCGACGACCTTCACGAGCGGGCCGGAAGTGAGGCTGTGCACATGCACGGAGAGATCTCTGTGCTGCGCTGTGAGGCGTGCGGAATTCGGGTGCGCGACTCGGATCACGTAGAGCTCAGCGATTTCGTTGCGTGTGCGAAGTGCGACCATCCGTTCTTGCGACCGGATGTGGTTTGGTTTGGCGAGGTACCGGTTCACCTGGATCGCATCGAGACCGTGATGACCAATTGCACGCACTTCATTGCGATCGGCACGAGCGGCGAAGTGTGGCCCGCAGCTGGCCTGCTGCTCCAGGCACGGGAGCTTGGCGCGAAGACGTGGGTTCAAGCGCTGGAGCCGCCGTCCAACTTGGCGGGCACAGATCGCTTCCTGCCCGGGCGCGCTGCAGAGGTTGTCCCGGTCTTGCTCGCGGAGCTGCAGGCCGGACTGCGGCCTGCGTCGTCCTAGCGGTCGGCTCTAGGACCCGAGCGCTGCGTTCAGCTCGATGGCCCGGCGGGTGTCTAGCCGCAACCGTGCGTGGTGCGCGATCTCCACGCCGGGAACCCAAAGGATGCGGTCATCGGAATCCACCAGAACGGGCAGTCGGTCGCGGTCGAAATGCGGGATGTGTCGTTTCGCCAAGAACCGGCGGAGGTTCGTGGGCTGGGTTCGTCCCAAGGGCTGGAAGCAATCGTCTGCGCGGGGAGCCCGCATGTACCATTGACCTCGCGCGAACCGCGGATCGAGCAGTGCGCGCATCGGACCCGATTCGTTCGGTGACGGCGCGAGCGGTGGTTGCGGATGGCTGGCGGCAGTGATGGTCCACTCCGTCGCGCCGAAGCGGACCCGGCCGGCGTCGATGTCGAACGCCATGGGGGATGGGGCGGCGGGTACGCGTGACCTGTCGACCAACAACAGTCCGTTGCGGGTGCGTTCGACCAGCAGCTCGGAACCGCGACCCGCGAGCCGTCGTGGCGTCGGATCCATGGCCATCGTGACCAACCGCTGTAGGTGCGCTCTAGAAGGTTCCTGAGTTGCTGGCGCCAGCTGGCGAAGCATGCCGCGGAAGGCTTCTTCCAAGAATGGTCCCGCGCTTGGTTCTGCGACGCGGACGCCGTGCGGGTGTTGAGTTCTTGTGTCGTCGGATACGGAGAACTCAAAGCGCCACGGGGTGACGCGCTGCAGTCCTCGAGTGAGCAAGCGGCTCGCCTGCGCATCAATGAGGTCTCGGCTGGCTCGCGCCTCGTTCAAGATTCGCGTCATCATGCGATCGAACGATGGACCCATGGCGTAGCGCAGGGCCGGGATTGTCGTCAGCCGCAGCTCGTTGCGGGCGTACCTCGTGTCGGCGTTGGTGGGATCGGGGAATGGATCCAGATCCATGGTGGCCGCCAACGTTTCTAGCGATGCACGGCTCTCGCCCAGCAGTGGGCGAAGCAACAGCAACCCGGTGGTGGCCGGCCCAGGATCGTTGCTCTCCACGCTGTTCAAGCCGGACCATTCGTTTGCGTGAAGGAATCGTGCTTCCGGAATCCCGGCGAGCCCCCGCGGGCCCGTGCCCCGGAACATGCGAAAGAGCACCGTCTCCACGTTGTCGTCCCGGTGATGCGCGGTCAGCAGGCAGCCCGCGTCGACCTGGGCGGCCATTTGTGCCAGCGCGTGGTACCTCGCTTGGCGAAGCGACGCTTCGTCGGTGGCTGAACCTCTCAGGCTACGCGTGACGCATTCCACGCCAAGGCGGCCGGCGAACTCGACGACGTGCTCGGCGCCGGCGCGGCTCAGTGGATGCACTCCGTGGTCGACGTGGGCCAAGATTACTGTTCCTGGCACCCGTTTTTGCTCGTGGAGCTTTTTGAGGACGCACGCCAAGACGGTCGAATCCAAGCCGCCCGACACCGCCACCAGCACGGGTTTGGTGCCGATCAGGGTTTCGTGGCGCGCGAGGCTCCAGGCGGTGTGGTCGAGGATGCGTCCGATGAGGCGCAACGGAGGTCCTTGGTTCTGAGGTGAATGCGCTCCGTGGCCCAACCCGCCTTGAGAGGGCGGGGTCACAACGGGCCATGAGGCCCGCCGCGGCACGGCGGTTCGCCGGCTGGGGC
>CBESZZ010000513.1:0-3468 GCA_965534055.1 uncultured bacterium
GCAAGGTGCACTGCCCTCAACTCCCCATGGAGGGCTCGCGCGGTTGACGAACTAGGGATGCGCAGGAGAGACTTCCGAGTTCTCACCGCGCCTCTCGACGTGCGACGCCAGCGGCAAGCCCATGGAAGCAAACTCTCCGACAGAGCAATGCCCGCGCCCGAAAGTTGGTGCTGCCTGCGTGCAGTTCGACATCAAGCGCGGAGATATCGCCCACAACCTCGATGTGGTCGTGGACCTCGTGCGCAAGGCAACCGCGCAAGGCGCCACGCTGCTCGTGCTCCCCGAGATGTGGAGCACCTCGTTCGTCGAGTCGCCAGACCAAGAGTTGGTTGAGCGAGCACGAGACGCAGAGCTGGTCTTGCTAGAGCTGTCGCGCGACACCAACAGCGTGATCGTCGCCAGCGGACTCGAGTCGGACGGCGGCAAGTTCTACAACCGCGCGCTGGTCATGGACTGCGGCAACGTCGTGGGCGCATACCGCAAGGTTCACCTGTTCTCGCCCATTGGCGAACAGCGCGTTCACACGGCTGGCAGCGAACCTTTGGTGGTCGACACCAGCGTCGGCCGCATCGGCGTGGTGATTTGCTACGACCTGAGGTTCCCAGAGCTCGTTCGCCACGCGTTCTACCGCGGAGTCGAAATCCTCGTGGTACCCGCACAATGGCCCGAGTCTCGCTCAACGCACTGGCGCTCGCTCCTGCGAGCCCGCGCAATCGAGAACGAGTTCTTCGTCGTCGGCAGCAACCGCTGCGGCCTGGAGTCTTCGTTCAAGAGCGAAGAACCGATCCACTACTCCGGCAACAGCCGCATTGTTGATCCGAAGGGCGACATCCTCGCGGATGGCACGGGCGAGCAGACACCGGTCGTGGCGACCCTCGAACTTCGCAGCGTGCGCACGATGAGTCGCATGCTGCCGATCCGCAAAGACCTAAGGCCCGAGGTCTACGAAGCCATGTGGGTCAAGGATCGCGAGTTCCTGCGTCAACCGATCGAAGATCGAGAGCCGCCGAGCGCGCAGAAGGGATCCACAGTAGGCGGCGCAGAGAGGCGGTCGGCCGCGCAGAAGCGCAAAAGCACCGTCGGCCCAGATCGATAGCTCAGCGGGGAAACCCAGCCGAGTCGCGCAGCTCGCTACTTCCGCTTCGCGAGCAGCATGATCAGCAGCAGAAGCAGGACACCGCCTCCGGCGATCCAAACGATCGGCAAGCCGTCGTCGCCACCCACAGTCATAGGCCCATCGGCGGGATCACCTTCGTTGCGAACTTGCGGCGCAACCTCTGGGACGTCACCGGCAACAGGGCCGCCCGCGTCACCAGTGAGTGGTGCCACGACGCTTGCAGCTTTCGGGTTGGTCGAGTCGTTAGCATTCGCGACCTCCACTGGCTTCACCGCAGTGGGAGATGGCAACACGGACGGGATCGGATCACCCACGCGGACCATCGTCGAAGCGGAATCACTGAACAGGCCGAGTGAGTTGCCGGACTCGCCGTCAAGCAACTCGAACTTCATGGCGACTCCTGCGCGGTGCTGGCCATGTTTGGCGTCGATCGCCACGGTGAATGGCACTTCGAACGTCACCACGTCGTCGTAGGCCAACTGGCCATTGAATGCCGGAGCGTGACGCACGGCTGGTGGCGGATCGAACACCGGATCACCGAATGTGAAGATCGTCTGGCGCTTTGGAGACGAGATTGAAAACGACGGCGGTGACGACATGACCGCGCTGCGACCGAGCGCCGCGGTCACAGTCAATGCACCCATCTCTCCGGGCGGAATCCTTCCTGGCTTGAAGCCGACGGTGAATCGGCAGTAGCTCAGGTCGTGATGGCGCACGCGGGGCCCGCTATTTGCCCGCTTCTCCGCCATCTCCTCTTCGCTCATGTCGCTCTTCTCGGCCTCACCCTGAGCAGCGCGCTTGGCTTTGATCATGTCCGGGGACACGGCCTGCCCGTCATCACCCTTCTGGGCGAGCGCTTCGCCGCCTATCAGGAACAGCAGTGCGGAAGAGGAGAGAAGCAGAGTGTGGAGGCGCATGGCTATGGTTCGACGTGAAGTAGGAACGCGTGACGAAGGATACCCGCCGCCGGGCAGCGATCTGGCGTGTTCGGGGATCGAATCACCCCATGACACCTGATTTGAGGGCAAGATCCGGGGAATCGCGCCGATTGGGGACGAAGTCCTGAGTCGAGACGCTCGGGCCGTTCGACGCAAAAGCGGCACGATCCTTCCCCGATTCGAGCCGCACTGGGCCGCCTCGCCGCGCCCGGATCGTTGCAGACCCGCGTGGCGCAACCTACCGTCCCCCATCCCGCCTCGCGACCCGACCACCGGGCCGCAAGACCGCAGCGCTATCGACCTTTTCCCGATCCTCTTCCCGATCGACGACACTTTTGCCCCCAGCCACAGATCACCCCACCGAAGCAGCGATCCTCGAGGCCCTTCGCGGCGTTCGTGATCCGGTCTTCGACCGCGACATCGTCGACCTCGGCTACGTTCAGGACCTGCAGCTGAAGAAGGGGAAGATCGCCTTCACCATCGCGCACACGGTGCCCGGCAAAGCCCAACAAGAGGCCCTCGGCAAAGCAGCGGAAACCGCCGCCGCTGCCGTCCCCGGAGTCTCGCGCGTCCGCATCGCGAACGAGCTGAAGGTACGCGGCAGCAAGCCGTTGCTAGGCGGCAAGGGCATCATCCCAGCCGTCAAGAACGTGGTCGCGGTGTCGTCGGGCAAAGGTGGCGTTGGCAAGTCCACCGTCGCAGTGAACCTCGCCTGCGCGCTACATGCCGAAGGCGCCCGCGTCGGCATTCTCGACGCCGACGCCTACGGACCCAACGTGCCGCTCATGCTCGGACTGAAAGGCGAACCAAAAGAAGACAACGGCCGGCTGGTGCCGTTCACCGTGCACGGCATCCAAGCCATGAGCATGGGCATGCTCGTGCCCGAAGATAAACCCGTGATCTGGCGCGGCCCGATGCTGCACAAGGTGATGGACGACTTCCTGTTCCGCGTCTCGTGGCGAGACCTCGACTATCTAGTCGTGGACATGCCACCGGGAACGGGCGACGCCCAGCTTTCCTTGAGTCAGAAGGTGCACGTCTCCGGCGCCGTCATCGTGACCACACCCCAAGAGGTTTCGGTGCTCGATGTGCGCAAAGCGATTCGAATGTTCCAAACGGTCCACGTGCCGGTCTTGGGCGTCGTGGAGAACATGGCTTGGTTCACCCCCCCAGGAACCACCGAGCGATTGGCACTGTTCGGCTCCGGCGGCGGCAAGCGTGTTGAAGAAGAGTTCGGCATCCCCTTGCTTGGCCAACTCCCACTGGATCCAGCGGTGCGTGAGGGCGGCGACGACGGCCGCCCCATCGTTCTGGCAGAACCAAGGCGCGAAGTGTCCGAGGCTTTCGCCGACACGGCGCGGCGGGTCGCGGAAATCGTCGCAATCGCCAACGCCTGAGGCCGCTGACCATGAC
>CBESZZ010000514.1:0-3464 GCA_965534055.1 uncultured bacterium
CTTGTCTTCGGCGTCTAAAGCGGCGTCGGCAGACTTCGGTGCATCCCGCGTTTCTGATTCGCTGGCGAGCAGCTCCGCGTCCATCAGCCACTTCGTTGCGCTGCCCAGGGTGATCAGCACTCCGCCGCGTTCGATGAACCCTTCAATGGCGGCGGTTCCTCGTCTTCCGAGCGCGTCGCCGTAGCCCGAGCCCGCAGGCATGAGCAAGACGGTGAAGCGGTCGAGGTTCGTTCGTCGGAGATCGCGCGTGCGCAAGGGCGTCACCGGCACGCCGTAGCGTTGCTCCAGCAGGTAGCGAACCCATCCCGCAGAGTTCCGGCCTACGGGTCGATCCCACAACATGGCGACGCGCGGGATCTTCAGGTCGAGGGATCGGTTGGTGCCGAAATTCGGCCCCTTGTCTACCCAGGAGCTGTCGGCGCAGTGCACCGTCACGCCGTGGCTCGCCGCGACTTCGCCCATGCGTTCATGCAGGTTGTCGGGTTGGTCGCGCACGCGGACCAGCCATGAACCGGCGGGGAACTCGGTAGGGGAGTCTGCTGGTCCGAGGGTGAAGGGCTTGTCGATGCAGCGTGCCTTGACTCCGAGTCTGAGCAGCTCGGCCAACATCGCTGCCGAACCATTGGTGCCCCACGGCACCACGTAGGCAACTTTTGGCGGTGCATCGCGCAGCGGTGTCGCGTTTGCAGACGCTTCTCCGGGCTGCAGCAGTCGGAGCTCACCGGTTGTCGATTCGCTGGTCTGCCAGGCCTCGACGCCAAACAGCAGCGGTAAGGACCAGGCGGTCAAGTCGTAGAACTGTGTGCCCTGGCGTCTCGATTCGCGTCGCTTCTGTTCTTCCAAGAATTCCGGGTCCATGTCGAAGTGCGGTGCGATGAGCACGTGGGCCAACGTGCTCGCTGGTTGCGACAATGAGACGACGTAGCTGCCGGCTGGAAACGACGCGGTTTCCGGATCGCTGCCCAAGAGTTTGGAGGTCGCCGCGCACTCCAGCGTGTCAGTTGCCTGGTGTACTTCGATGCCCTGTGCCAGTAGCAAGTTGCACAAGCGTGCAAGGCGGGTGCGGTCGCCGCGGGCTGGGAAGATGTAGCTGCGCACGGCGCCGGTCTCACCGCGGGCCACTCCGGCGCGTCGATGCTCGAGAAACGCAGAGAGCGCTTCGACACGGCCGTTGGCCAGAGTCTCTAGAGTTCCCATCGACGCGGTGAAGTGGCGGTGCACTCCGTCGCGGTAGAACAACAGGGTCTCGTTTTGGCGCCGGAACACGAGGCCTCGGGCACTCGCCATCTCGAACGTCATGCCGATGCTGCCGTGAAACGTTGGCCAAGAGTCACCGTAGCCGGGATAGAACGCGTCGAAGGCCTCGCGGGTGAAGTAGTCGAACCCGAAGCGATCGAAGTGACGAGCGTTGTTTTTGCCGTAGCGCGTGAGCCAATCGCGCTGCAGTTGCGTGATTTCGCTGTGTACCGGGGATGCGGGTGGTGCGAAGTAGTAGCTGGAGTTGCCGCCCATTTCGTGCAGGTCGACGTAGACCAGTGGACGCCACTGCAAGAAGGCGCGGACACGAGCTTGGGTTTCGGGTTGTGACATCGCGAACCAGTCGCGGTTCATGTCGAACAACGCGTGGTTGACGCGCCCACCGGGCCAGGGCTGGCTGTGCTCCGCGGAAGAAGGGGTCGCGTCTGCCCAGCGCCCGCGTGCGGCGCGCGTGCTGTGGACGAATCGATCGCGTCCGTCTGGATTCTGCAACGGATCAATGAGCACAACGCACTCCTCGAAGATCTTGTCGACCACTGGGTCGTTCTGGGCGGCAAGCAGGTGATAGAGCACGAGCAAGGCGGCGTCGGTTCCCGAAGGTTCATCGCCATGCACGCAGTTCGCCAACCAACCGACGGCGGGGAGGTCATTGATCAGTTGCGTCGCGTCGTCGTCGGAGAGCTCCCGTGGATCAGCGAGGTGCTGCATGCCGGCCTGAATCTGGTCAAGTCGCTCGAAGTTTGCTTCTGTCGCAACCGCGGCGTACCAAAGTGTTCGACCCTGCCAACTTTCGCCGTAGTCGAAGAGTCGAATGCGCGGCGAAGCCGCGGCGAGCGCGCGCAGGTACGTTTCGACCTCCGCGTGCGCCGAAATCCGGGCTCCGAACGCATGCCCTGAGACGCTCTCCAGCGTTGGGATGGATTCGTCGTAGGTGACGCCCGGCGCGAACTCTGGCGTTGGCTGTGGTGCGGGATCGGGCACCTGTGCGATCAGGTTCGATCCAAGCAGGAATACGAGAGCGAGATGTTTGCTGAGAGCGGCGGGCATGGCCCGTCAGGTTAGCGCCACTGGTGCGCTCACTCACAATGTTGAGCGCGCCTTGGGACTCAACGCGCTCAGAAGTTTCGCCGAGAGAGGCGGCGCGGCGGCGAGGCGGCGCGGTGTGGTTACTTTCCCAGACGCAGTGCGACCGCGTTGGTCAGGTCGCTACCGCCCCAAGCGCAATGCTACCGCGTTCGTCAAGTCGTAGCCGAGCACTGGCCCGCCCTGCGGCATGCCGCGTGGACCAAGCAAGGCCTGGATGCGCAGGTCGAGTCCCGTCAGGCTTGTGGAGCTTGGGATCGGGAATGCTGCGCTGGCCTGTCCGTTCGGACTCACCGCAATCGGTTGGCCTGCAACCGGCAAGCCTGGATTCACCGCGATCTGGCAGCCCGAACCCAAGTTTAGGCGGCCTGGGAAGCCCAGGAACAACAGTCCACCAGCGCTTGGCATGCCGTCGAGAAGTGTCACTTGCATGGTGGTACCGAGCACCGGGTCCGTAGCGGCCAAACGTGGTTCGAGTAGCCTCGCACAGCCGCCGGCGATGAATGCTTGAGCGGTGGCTCCGGCATCGACGGTCCACGGCTCACGCCCCGTCACGCCATCATCCGCCGTGAACAAGACGGTGCCGTCTTGGCGCACGTGCAAACGCGACGGGCGCGGAGACACGTTGAGCGTGGACAAGGTGATCGCACGAGTCCCTGTGACCGTGCCATCGGTTTCCCAAAGGGTGCTCTCCCCACCGCGGGTTTCCGTGAAGAGGATGCGGCGATCGCCCAGCGCGACCGAATTGCCGAGCTGGATCTGCGTCCCGGTCAAGAGGGTCGTGGACTGCAGGGTCTGCAGATTCACTGCGATCAACGCACGGCCCGTGAAGGTCCCGTAGAGCGTGCCTCCGTGGGCAAAGATTTGATCCACGGGTCGGCCGGACGTGCCGGGCGTCAGGTTGATGGTTCGACGCGTCGAAGCGGGCGTGCCCGACGTCTGCCAAACGGATTGCGCTCCGCCAGGCTCGCGCGCCAAGAAGTAGACCGTATCGCCTAGCCGCGTGAAGGCGCCGGCATACCCGCTGCTTAGGTCCGGAAGAATGTCGACCAACATCCGGGTTCCGCCGCGCGTGCCATCGGTTGTCCATATTCCGTACCCGCGAATTCCATCACTCGCGAGAA
>CBESZZ010000515.1:0-3443 GCA_965534055.1 uncultured bacterium
TGCTCATTGGCGTGCTCATGTGGCGCTGGACAAGCGGATGATTTGGCGCGCACGGATGCATCTCGCGTTGCTGAGCCCGCTTCTAATCGGGCTGCAGTGCACGGGTTCTCCGCAAACGGACCGAACCGAAAGCCCTCCCCTGCGCGACCCTACGGTCGCGAAGCAAGACGCAACGAGCGCACCCGAGTCCCGTCCACAGATCGACAAGAGTGAATCCAGCGAAGCCCCATGGCGCCCGTTGTGGAGCGTTCCAAACTCGTCGTCACAAGAGTTTGCTCAACCCGACACGCAACGCCCGCTCATCACCAACTTCGGCGGTGAAGGATCTGTCGAGATGCGTGACGACTCCATCGTCCTCGGTTTTGGGAATCCGCTAACCGGGATTCACTGGCCAGACGGCGTTCCTCGCAACGACTACGAATTGCAGCTCACCGCCACTCGGCTCGACGGCACCGACTTCTTCTGCGGCCTGACGTTTCCTGTGGGCGATGGCGCGCTGACCCTGATCGTAGGTGGCTGGGGCGGCGCCCTGGTTGGGCTCTCCTGCTTGGACGGCCATGATGCCAGCGACAATGAAACCACCCGGATGATGCGGTTTCGAAAAGGTCAGCCGGTCGAAGTCTGCCTGCGCGTGGAGGCTTCCCGCGTCACGGTCCACTTGGACGACGCCCTGGTCATCGATGTGGATACCGCCGGCCGAGCCTGCACCGTGCGGCCCGAAGTTGCCGCCAGCGAGCCACTGGGGATCGCCTCGTTCATGACCACGAGCAAGATCTCGCGCCCGCGAATTCGCCGCCTGCGTTGACGAGACTCTCTGAGTCGCCCGGGAACGCCCGATAGCCGTTGAGATTGGCAAGCACGTCGAGGGGTTCCACGAGGCTGTGACGCTATGGTTCGCGTCATGCAGCGCACTCTGACGTCCATTCCGGGAAACACTCAAAAGCTCGACGGCGGTTCGATGTTCGGCAACGCGCCGAAGGTGCTCTGGGAGATGTGGGCGCCGGCCGATGAGAAGAACCGCATCGACCTTGCCTGCCGCTCATTGCTGGTCCGCGAAGGCAGGCGAAACATCCTTTTCGAAGCCGGGATCGGCGCGTTCTTCGAACCCAAGCTGCGCAACCGATTTGGCATCGTCGAATCGCACCACGTGCTGCTTGAAAACTTGGCACGCAATGGTCTGAGCGACGCGGACATCGATGTGGTTGTGCTCTCCCATCTGCACTTCGACCACGCTGGCGGATTGCTTGCGGCCTACACGGAGGGCGCACAACCGCGCCTGCTGTTTCCCAACGCCCGCTTTGTGACAGGTCGAGATCAGTTCGAACACGCCAAGAAGCCTCACATCCGGGATCGAGCCAGTTACATTGACGTGCTGCCGCAACTCTTGGCGGAGTCGGGCCGCTTGGAACTCGTGGGCGATGACCTACAGAGCTCGACGCTGGGCACGGACTACCGCTTCCACCGCTCGGACGGTCACACGCTGGGCATGATCTTGGTTGAGATTCCCAAGACTGATGAGCAGGGACCCGGCCCGGTCCTCTTTGCAGGCGACCTTGTTCCGGGCATGCCCTGGATGCGCAACGCGCTGTCCATGGGCTACGACCGATGCGCAGAAACGCTGGTTGATGAGAAGAGCGCGATCTTAGGCGACCTCTTCGATCGCGGCGGGAGCGTCTTCTTCACCCACGATCCGAAGGTGGCGCTTGCACGCGTTGGCCTGGACATGCGGGGCCGCCTGGTCGGCGAAGACCCTCTCGCGGATCTCGACGAGCATCGGGTGTAGTTCGCGACGGTGGGGCTAGCGCCCGCTCGCGGACTGCAGCTACCGATGCACGAAGATGCCATGGTTGGCGCCGGCCAGTGCCTTCAAGAAGTCCGAGCCGTCCCCATAGCCGGTGAACACGCAGTGGATCTGCACCTGCCGGTATTCATTCAAGGCAGCGACTTCTTCCAGCAACTCGGAGGGGCGGCGCACACCGCCCGTGGTCGGCAAGCCATCCGACAAGATGAAGATCTCGTCCAACGAAGTCTCATCCGCGGCGCCAAACGCCGCGCGTTCGTCTGCATCGAATGCGTGCAGCAGCGCGCCATACAGATCTGTGCCACCCTTCGCTTCGAAATCACCAAGCCAGCGAGTCACCGTGCGGCTGGTCTCGCGCCCTGGCACCAGGGGGTTCTCTCTGGTCCAACGGTTGACGCGATCGTTGAACGTCACGAGGTGAAACACGGTGCCTGCTTCCAAACTCTGCACGACCTCTGCGAGCTGTAATCGCGCAGCGTCCAGTCGAGACTCGATGTCGCCTCGCGGTGGCGATGCGGTGGGTCTGGACTCTCCGCCCCCATCTTCTTGGGGCCTCGACCGACGCACTGGATCACCCAACCGGTAGGGTTTGTCGCGACGGTCCGCGGGAGCCCAAACCGGTTGATTCATGCTGCCGGACGTATCGATGAGAAACAGTACTTCGCGGCCCGTCACCGGTACGCCGTAGAACGTCGCGCGGGTGTGCTCAACCACCCCGTCTTCATCCGCACGCTTCGACACGGTGAAGGTGGCTTCGTTGGCCGCCCAGTATTCGTTCCACTTGTCGATCTCCTTGGGGTGATAGCCGACTCCTGTCATCCACTTCAAGACCTGCCATGCGCGCCAAGCCAAGGTTGGCGCAGCACCCTGACTACCCAGTCGCACGAGGTCTTCCCCACCGTCCGCCGGTGCTGGTCGACCATCTCGAGCCATCACTTCGATGAGTGCGGGGACGGCTGCTGGCACGGGCTCCATCTCAATCAGGTCAAGAATGGCTAGGTCCGTCCGCCAGTCCACCATCCCGAGTCTGGGCAACACCGTCGTCGCCACAGCTTGCCGCGTGGGTAGACCGAACGCGGGTTCACCGTGCGCGAGGATCTCGGCAATGGTCCGCACCAGCGCCTGCGCGACCATTGGATGGCGCTCCACGGCGAACGCGGACCGCACCGCTGGAAGCTGCTCACGATCCCGGCGCGCGAGCACGGCTTCCGCCGCCGCCAGCCGAATTGGAGCGATTTCGTCGCGCAGTCGCTCGGCCAAGACCGCTTTCGCCAACGGATGATCCATCCGTCCTAGCTGTTGGATCGCGGCGATCTGAACGTCGCGATCTGCCGTCACTTGCCCGCGACCTTGCGGCCCGCGAACCCGATCTCCGCGGGCGATCTCGACGATGCGCAACCGCACACTCGCGCGAGTCAGCCTGCGCAGCGTGTCGCTCGCGGCATCGCGCACGCGCATGGCGTCCAGGTCGAACCAGCGGTCGGACAATCCACCCGCCGCCAATCTCATCAGAGGCAAGACCAACTGGCGCCCCGTCTCCGGATCCTTCGCTCCGGCCCGCCTCGCCTGAACGAGCAACGCACGCAGGATGTCGAAGTGGCTCAGAGTTCCCTCACCGACGGATTCGTGGAGCAACCCGCCA
>CBESZZ010000516.1:0-3442 GCA_965534055.1 uncultured bacterium
CGGCGGGCGTGGAATGCGAGCTCCGCCGCCGCAACGTCCAACCGCGCTCGCGCAAGGTCGAGAGCAAGCGCCGTCTGGCTTGTCGCGGTGACGTTGCCCGCAGCAAAGAGACCATCCATCAGCTCGCTCGACGCTTCTGCAACCTTCAGCGCCTCGCGCTGTAGCTGCACCACTTGCTGCGCCCCTTGCACGAACTGGTAGTTGCGCCGTGCGTCGAACACCAAGTCAATCGCCTCAGCGGTGACCATCGCTCGAGCATGTTCGAGCTCGTGCGCGGCGATGCGCTGACGCAGTGGCATGAAGAACACGTCTAGCAATGGGGTCACCAAGCCAAGATCCCACTCCGTGCCGCTTGCGAAGAAGAGGGCGGCGATGTCGACCGTGGGATTGCGAAGTCGGCCCGCCTGCAGCCAGTCCGTTCGATGCATGCCCACCTTCTCGTAGGCCATCTTCACCGCGCGGCTCTCGAGCAACGTGACCTCGACCGCTGCGGCCTCCGTCAACGGCTGACTCAGAAGCTCTCGGGCACGGTCCGAGATCGAATCCACCGGCTGGGTTTGCCACGGCTGCAAATCGTTCCCGGTCCGCTCGGCGACCGCACGCCGCAGCGCGTCGGATTCACTCGCAAACGCTTCAGTTAGGTCGGCGCAACCCGAAGCCAACCCGGTCAGTGTCAACGTTGAGAGAAGGAGCTTGTTCATGCGCCGCCTCGACGATCGTGAACCGTGGGTTCTGAAGACGCGTGCTCCGACTCAGGCGCGAGCGCCATCGGCCGCGGGGCACTCGGACCCTCCGGGGCGTGCGCTGATGCTGGGTGGGCTGCAGGTGGCGCGGGTAGGTCCGGCGCTCCCGCGCATCCTGCAACCGCCGCCAACAGCACCACGAGGAGTGCCGGGCGCAAGATTCGACGGATCACGAATCGCCTCCGAGTTCAGCAACACGCGCAAGCACAGCTTGCGGCTGCGCTCGCGCAGCATCAACGCATTCCATAGACGACAACCGCACGATGACTCCATCGAGCACCACGAACGCATGCGGCACCACCGCGTCACCGGTGATCGGGCAAACCGTGTTCTTCCCGTCGCGCAGTTTCGGATTGTGCAGCCGCGCCAACGTCACCTGGTGGTCAGCCGCCGCACGATCGAAACAGTCCACGCAGCAGATCCCAAAATCATGGCCCTGCAGGGTGACGCGCAAATCGGTGTCGATGATGGGTTCGCCCATGACCGGGCACGTCTTGTTGTCGTGCACCGTCGATTCCGCGTACGCCGTGCGGTGCGCAGCATCCACGTCGTCCAAGATCTTCTTGATGCACGGCTTGCAGCACACAAAGAAGCGCCCCATCGATGTGTCGACGAAGAGTTCGCTGGACACCGGCTTGCCCATGATGGGGCAGGTCGCGTTGGTGGTGGTCTCGGCCATCGGAGCCGCAGCTATGAGACTCGGGACCGAAACGGCCGGCGCCGGATGGTTGTGCTCTGGTTGAATCCCATGAGCCGGTGTGGTGGCAGCGACGTTGGACCCTGAGTTTCCGTCGGGCGCCTGGGCGTTCGGCAGCGGTGCAAAGGGCTTCGATGCCGTGAAGTTTGGCTGCTCGGACAACTCTACAAAAAAGGGCTCTGGGCTCTGGCAGGCGATCAGGGCGAACGGAAGGGCGGCAAGGCACCCACGAAGGAAGACACGGTGATTCATCGGAAGACTCGAAGCGAATGACTCGGGAGATCTCGCGATTCCGGGAAGCTCAAGCTGAGCACTCGGAATTGATCCGGAACGCGAGACAGCAGTCCGTCCGCTTGATGCGGCACGGACACGGCGCGGAACAGACGGCCCCAATCAGGCGGCGTCAGTTTCTGTGGGGACAGACCGCCCCCACGTCACGCGCTACACGAGCCAGGTCGAGTTCACGGCGTGCAGTGCGCGGTTCGCGAACCTTCGCGCGATCCGCGACGCTGCTGCCGTCTTTGCTCCGACCTCTGCCCGGAGTGGCGGCCCAATCGGTGCACCGACTCTCGGCGGCAACACGGCGAACTGGAACGGCGCTTCGACCGCGCCGGCTGGCACGGCGGGAGCGGGTACCGGGTCGTCGCAAGCACACGCGGATGGTGATTCGACGCCGGTGCAGCAACAGCTTGCCGTGACCGGTTGACCACACGCACCATCCACTTGGACGTGAATCGTCCCGATGCCAAGAAACTCGCTGCCACAGGCTCTCGATCCATCCACAACCATCGCAGCAGCCGACCCCTGGAAGACCAGGAGGACGCTGAGCATGGCGATTAGGAAGCGACGACTAGATGGCATGGGTGATTGACGGAGTACCCCGTCCGCGGTCCGCCGTCCAGGGTGTGGTGCGTCGAAGGGCGGGATCGGCGCTGGGGCGGCCTTCTTCGCCGCCGATCTGCTGCCGTTCTATCCGGATCCGGGGCAGGCAGTTCCTGAGCACTTCCTCGGGAACTCGTGGACCCTGGCGCCAACCCTGTTCGGCCATCGCCTTGGGATGCACCGCGTGGACGGCAGGACTCGCCTCAGGATCGCGGAGCAAAGACCACCGTCTATCCCGGACGAAGCTACTTTTCCGCAGAGGCTTGACTCTTGATGGTTTGAAGTTCAAACTACTTACATGAGCGATGAGACAAGCAACCCTGGAAAACAGGCCGCCGCGGGGTTGATCAAGCTGAGCCTGGTGTTGCGACACCAGGCCTGGCAAGACTCAGGACAGCGAGGCCTCACGCCAACCCAGTCACAGATCCTCGACCTCATTGCAGCTCTTGGCTCGGGAGTCACCGTGTCAGCTGTTGCGCAGCATCTTTCGGTCACCAAGGGCAGTGCGAGCGTGGCTGTGTCCGCATTGGAGAAGAAGGACCTGATCCGCAAGGAGGCTGATTCCATCGATGGTCGAGTCATCCACTTGATCCTCACCCGGAGCGGGCGACGCGAGGCACAGCGCTCCACGCAACGGCCCGAAGTCATCTCTCAGGCGATTGACACACTCCCAGATGCAGAGCGAGGTGGGCTTCTTCGCGGCCTCATCGGCGTCATCCGGAGCCTACAAGACCAGGGGAACATCCCCACGTCGCGGATGTGCGCGGAGTGTCGGTTCTTCCGTCCCAACCTCCACCCAGGTCAGAAGAAGCCGCATCACTGCAACTTCATCGACGCCGCGATCGCCGATGTCGACCTGCGCATCGACTGCGCAGAAATGGAACCCGCTGACCCTGACCTGCGACCGCAGCTCATGGAGGCCCTGTTCTCGGGCACCTCGTTCAACCCGTCCCCATCTCCAAACAAGGACCCCCGCAAATGACAAAGCTCATGCTTCTACCGTTCTATGCGTTGGCGATTTTTGTCGCGACACTCACGTCTACCGGCTGCGCCTCACCTGCTGCACAACATGAGTTTCAGGCGATGTCTGACAGCGAGTTCGCAGACCTCAAGAAGTCTC
>CBESZZ010000517.1:0-3434 GCA_965534055.1 uncultured bacterium
TGGGTTCCAGCTCGTGGAGACGGACGATGCGGTGCCTGCGAAGTCGACGTCGGCGCGCACGACTTCGAACCCTCGAGCTGCAACGAAACACGGTGCTGGTGATTGGATGTATCGAGGGACGGTCAAGGAGTAGATGCCTTCCGCATCCGTACGCACCACGGTTTGACCGGTTCCGACTCGCGCTCCCGCGACGGGCTGCAACGCAGCGTCGAGCACCACGCCTGTCAGAACCGGTGCAGGTGATTCGCTGAGCGCAACGATCCATTCCAACTCAGATACTGCCGGTGCCGGGCGCTCGATTGCTTGGCGATCCCCGAACCGCAAGTCGACGCCCTCAGCAGGGATGCCGTCCAAGCGAAATGCCCCGTCCGCGTCCGTTGCTGTCGACAGCCACTGGATCGGCATGCTCCCCGACCAATCCGTCGAAAGCTCGGTGAGCGGGCGCAGCGTGGCTTGAATCGGGCAAGCAGAAACGCCGCGCCCGTTTGCATCCACAACACGACCAGCGACCGAGACTGCACGCGCCGCAACCAGCACTGCTTCGCCACGGGTCGCGCTTTGCGGTTCGATTCCGAATGAAACCAACGGCGCCCATGGGATGCAGACAACGAGGCTCGACCAGATCGGAATGTCCGTGATGAGGGCGAACTCACCTCGTGCGTCCGTGCGTGCGAGTTCTTCAAATCGCGTCATGGCCGAAAGCGGCAAGTTTACAGGGCCCGCAACACGGTTTGCATCGGCGGAATCCAACACGCGGTGCGTCAAGCCCACGGGTACGTCAGCTAGCGGCAAACCGCGAGCATCGATCACGCGACCGCGAAGAGGGACTTCGCTGGATGTAGGGTCACGATCCTTTGAACCCTGCATTGCTTCGCTCGTCGATGACGTTACCGCGGTGCGGTGTTGTGGTTCTCGGTCGCTGGAAGCCAGCCTAACGTGCTGGCCCGCGCCGGTTGCCATCGAATCGATCGGCTCTGGCCTAGCTGTGTCCGTGGACCAACGGAACGCGAAGAACACGGGTACCGCGAACACCAGAAGCAGCAACACCAGAGGAAGCCAGACGGTCGCCGTCGCGGATGCCATGGGCGTCGCAGCCTGCGCCAACGCGACTACGGGCGCGGCAAGCCGCCAGTCCTCGCCATACTCGGTGGCCAGTTCCTCGCGCAACATCACCGACGCCCGCTTCAAGCGTTGCCGAACGTTGGCCTCGGAAACCGCCATCGCCGTCGCGATCATCGCGACCGATTGATCTTGGTAGTACCGGCGCAACAGCGTGTCGCGGTACATCGCAGGAAGAGCGAGAACTGCTTGCACGACGTGTTGTTGCAGTTCCAAACGAGCACACGCGTCCGCGGAGCTTTCTTCAGGCCTTCCTAGCCGCGCGGATGCATGCAACACCTGCCGACGCCTGCGGGCGCGGAGTGTGTCCACCGCGACATTGCGGGCAATCGTCGACAACCATGCTTTCGCGCGACCAAGCTGCCGGGGTCGCTTGCCGAGCACGGACAACCACGTCTGCTGCATCGCATCGTCGACTTCATCGGGCGCCACGAGGCGCGCCAGCAATCGACGCAACCACGGCTCATGGCGAAGGAGATCCTCCACCCTAAAAGTCTCGACACTTGAGGAACTGGTTTCGGCGGTCATGAGCCTGTGGACGCCGCTCACGCCGCCGACGTGACAGGAGATGAGAGCATTTCAGGGACATCCTGCGCCATGGCGGCCCTGCCGTCGCGGCCCCACCGGCGAGCGCCTTCCTAAGCGCCCGATCAATGAACTCCGGGATGGCGCTTGGCCCGCACCGATTTCGCGCCTTCGACCGAGCGATCCGAGCGGCCCCGCCGCTCTTCGCTTGAGCCCCTTCAGATGCGGGCGCCCCCCGCCCTCGAACAGGTCGAATCAAGATGCAAACCCCCAAACTAACGACGCTTGCGGCGATCTTCGCCTCAACCCTAGCCATCGCCCTTTCGGCGCAAACCCCGCAGAACTCGGCGGCGCCACCCTTCGTCGACTCACCGGACATCCCCGGACCTGAGTGGGTGGTCGCTCCCGGTGCCACCATGGGTGATGCCGCACCGGCAGCACGGTCGGCTTCGACAACGGGAGACTTGGCACGGGAAGCAACCTCATCGCTCACTTCCGCGGTCGGTGCGAACTTCGATGCCGAGGGCAATCCTTGGGCTGGCGGTCCATCGGTCGACGCAACGTTCCGCAACGGCACGGCCTGCATCGTGACCCCCCATTCGGACGATGCGCAACGCACGTTCGACTGGCGCTACACTTTCGAATCTTATGGCCGTGGCGAATCGCTTGAGGCGATTGGCTCGGGGGACGAGAGCATTGCGAACGCAACCGTGACGTTTGCGCGCCCCGGTGTTGATGAGGTCTACGAAGCACGGGTGGACGGGCTGAAGCAGAGCTTCGTGTTCCATCAACTGCCGCCGGGCACTGGCGACCTAATCGTTCGCGGCAGGGTCGACACCGAACTCGAACCCAGCACACCGAATGCAGAGGGGATGAGCTTCGATCGCCCCGGCATCACCGGCGTTCAGCTCGGCGCCGTGCTCGGTTACGACGCAGAAGGTCGCGAAGTGATCGGCACGATGCGGATGCACGGCGCGACACTGGAGTACACGCTCCCGGAAGCGTTCGTCCAGCAAGCCATTCTACCCATCACGTTGGACCCACTAATCGGAGCCCGCTTCGACGTGAGCTCCCGTGGCACGTTCGACCACGCAGTTCCCGATGCAGCCTACATGGCTCCCGTCGACTACCTCGTGGTCTTCGAGCGGGTCGTTGGAACGACCCGCCAGATCCGCGCTGCGGCAATCCGACAGTCCGCACCACCGGTCAACTCTCTGATCAGCATCGTCACGTCGACCGTGGGGAGCTTCAAACCGAGGGTGGCCCCGATCGTTTTTATCCACAGCCGGTTCGTTGTCGTGTGGCGAGAGAACAGCGACATCCACTCCGCTTCGGTTGCAGTCGGCAGCGGCTCGACGCTTGTCTCGCCGGTGCACGTCGTGGCCGGCGGTTCGGATGTGCAAATCAATCCTGACATTGGCGGTGAACTCACTTCAAGAGACGACGACGCATTGGTCGTGTGGCACAACGCAACAGCAAACACGATCGAGGCGGAACAGCTGGTCTTGAACGGCAATGGCGCGATCTCCTCGGTTGACTTCACGGTGATTGGCAGCGCCGGCCTTGGGTTCATCAACTCTTCGCCCCGCATCTCAAACAACGGCGGCCCCGTAGGTCGCTACCTAGTCGTCTGGAACCGCTTGTTCACGGCGACGAACTCCGCCGTTCGCGGCCAAATCGTCGACCACAACCTCACCCCGATCGGCGGCGTCATCATCATCACCGGCCCGAGCGAAGACAACAACTTGGCTGACTGCGATGGTGACGGCAGCCACTGGTTGGTCGCGTGG
>CBESZZ010000518.1:0-3422 GCA_965534055.1 uncultured bacterium
CATTCAGCAAGGAGTCGTTCAGCGGATCCGACAACGCCACCCAAAGCACGTCGCCCTCGACACGGAGCGGCAGAATTCCGAACGCCCGCGCCGATCCGGCGTCGACTTTCGCCAGAGCCTCGGGCTGGGGCACCTCTTCGGTCAGGTCGGAGAACGGCATCCCCGCCTGCTGGGCCAGGCCCTTGCCGAGGTCGGCAGGCGTGATGTGGCCGTTCCCGACCAGAATCTCGCCGATGCGACCGCCCTTGTCTCGCTGCGTGGCGAGCGCTTCCTGCACCATCCCTTCGTGGATGAGCTCAAGGTCCTTCAACACCTGGCCAAGAAGCCGGCGACCGCCTGTCTGCCCTGGAACCTGTGCCACGTCAGATCGCTCCGCCGCCGAGCTTGGTCTCGAGAGTCGTGGGGTCGAACGCCCGCTCGATCGCCACTTCCTTGTCGATCATTCCTCCGCGCACAAGCTCGAGCAGCTGGTCGTCGAGCAGCGCCATTCCCGAACGCCTGCTGGTCTGGATGACGGAAGGGATCTTGAACGTCTCACCCTTGCGGACGTGGTTCTCGATGGCCGGGTTGATGAGCATGATCTCGAACGCAGCCACGCGCCCCTTGCCACCCGCTTTCGGAATGAGGATTTGGGAAATCACCGCGACCAACGCGACCGCCAACTGCGACCGAACCTGTTCCTGCTGGTCCGTGGGATACTGGTCGATGATGCGATCGATGGTTCGGGCGGCGCCCGTCGTATGCAGCGTACCAAACACCAGGTGACCGGTTTCGGCTGCAGTGATCGCGGCCGAGGTGGTCTCCAAGTCGCGCATCTCACCAAGAAGAATGACATCCGGGTCCTGGCGCAAAACGCGTCGCATCGCTTCGGCGAACGAAGTCACGTCCTCCCCAACCTCCCGTTGGGTCACTTGGCTCTGCTTGTGCGTGTGGTAGTACTCGATCGGGTCTTCGACGGTGACGATGTGCACATCACGGTTTGCGTTGATCCAATCGATCATCGTAGCGAGCGTCGTGGTCTTTCCCGATCCCGTGGGACCCGTGACGAGAATCAGTCCGCGGTGCAGATTGCACAGGTCCCGCACGGCCTCAGGCAGACCAATCTGCTCGAACGACAGCAACTCGGACGGAATCAACCGCAGCACCAACGCGGGCGCACCCTTCTGGCGCAGCACGCTGACGCGGAAGCGACACTTGTCGCCATGCGCGTAACCGAAGTCCGTCGACCCCCCCTTGGTGAACTCCTCGAGACTCCCCGGTGGCGCGATCGCCTCAATCATCTTCTGTACGGACTCAGAAGTCAGCGTGACACCGCCGTCCAGCTCAACCAGCCGGCCGGAGGTGCGAATCACGGGCGGTCGACCCACGGATAAGTGCAGGTCGGATGCGTCGTGCTCGAGGCAGGCATCCATCAACTGAGCAATCTCGGTCATGCGTTCTCTGGAGAGCTAAAACCAGGGCGGGCGGGGCAGCACCATGTCGCACAGCGCCAATCGAGTAAAGCAGCGGGATGTGGGGCCGCTTCCCCAAGCACACCGGAAGGGACCGGCGCGCGCTCTTAGGCCTTCGCGGTCACGCGAAGCAACTCTTCGAGGGACGTGCGGCCCTCGAGGACCTTGCGAACCCCATCCTGCATCAGCGTCGACATCCCAGCCGACTCGACGGCGTACTGGCGCAGGGCGGTGGTTGAAGTCCCGCGGAAGGTCATCTCGCGCAGCTCCTGGTCCATTTGCATGAGTTCGAAGATGCCCAGGCGACCTCGGTAGCCGTTGCCTTCGCAGGAATCACAGCCATCAGGAGAAGGTTGAAACACTTCGGCGGGATAGTCGGCCGTCAGACCGAGCGTGCGCCGCTGCACTTCATCCAGCTCATGGGGCACTTTGCAGTCGTTGCAAAGCACGCGGACCAATCGCTGGGCGAGCACCGCCTGCAGTCCGGCCGAAACCAGGAACGGCTGCACCCCCATGTCCACGAGCCGTGTCACCGCGGACGGAGCGTCGTTGGTGTGCAGCGTTGAGAACACCAGGTGTCCCGTCAGTGCGGCTTGCACCGCGATCTCCGCGGTTTCGCGGTCACGAATCTCACCGACGAGAATGATGTTGGGTGCCTGCCGCAACATCGCACGCAAGATGCGCGCAAAGTCGAGACCGATGCGTCCGCGCACTTGGCATTGGTTGATCCCGCCAATGTTGAATTCGACCGGATCCTCCGCCGTGATGATCTTCACATCGCTGCGGTTGAGCTGCGACAACGCGGCGTAGAGCGTCGTGGTCTTGCCGGAACCCGTCGGCCCCGTCACCAAGAAGATCCCGTTGGGTCGCTTGATGATGCGCTCGAAACGGTGCAGGTCCTCGCCTTCAAAACCGAGGGTTTGCAGGTCATGCAGGCTCTTCTCTTTGTCGAGAAGTCGCATCACCACGGTCTCGCCGTGGTTGCCAGGCAGCACCGAAGTTCGAATGTCGATCTCGCGACCGCCGACGCGGAAGTCGATCCTGCCGTCCTGCGGCTTGCGCTTCTCTGCGATGTCCATCGACGCCATGATTTTCAGGCGCGAAGTGAGCGGGCCGAGCAAATCGGGATCCAGCGATGAGTGCTCCCGAAGGATTCCATCCACGCGATACCGCACCCGGATTCTCGACTCGAACGGTTCCACGTGAATGTCGCTTGCGCGTGCATCCAAGGCTTCCGAGATCGTGCGCGTGACGAGTCGCACAATCGGTGCGTCGTCGTCTTCGTCGGCGAGTCCGCCCTTGCCTTTCTTGCCGCCGCCAGAGCCAACCGCGCTGGTGTTGCCCGAGGCGACCTTGCGAATCGCCTCTTTCAGCGCTTTGGGTGGCATCAACGCACATTGCACTTCGCAGCCAGCCAAGAACGCCAGGTTGTCTGCGACAAACGTCCGCACCGGATCGTCGATGGCGACCCAAAGGACGCCGTCTTTCTCCAGCACCGGGATGGCCTGGTTCTGCTCGATCTGATCCGCGGGAAGCCGCGCAATCATCTCGGCTTTCGGCGTCCACTTGGCCGGGTCGACGAACTTCATCCCCGCGACTTTCGCGAGGCCACGCCAAACCACTGACTCATCTGCGAGGTCCAACGAGACGATGGCCTGGTGCAGGGGAATGCTGCGACTTCCCGCAACCGCCTCCGCCTTGGCAACTCCTGCCTCGTCGAGGGCCCCTGAAGACAGGAGCACCCGAGCGAGTTTCTTAGGGTCGCTCAACGCACGTAGCCGTTGAAGAGGACTTTCCGTTCTTTCACCAACGGGTGATTCAGCTTGACCACGATGTCGCCGCGGACGACCTGTCGCTTGCTCATCCCGGGCTTGATCTCCAGCTCGACAATCAAGTCGTTGCCGTCTTCACGGGTCGTCACCTGGACGAATTCCTCGGGGAACGACAGCTTGGCCAGAGTGATGCCTTCGG
>CBESZZ010000519.1:0-3417 GCA_965534055.1 uncultured bacterium
AGGTCAGCAGCCTCTATTCGGACATGGCTCCGATTTGGGCCGATCTGCGCAACAAGATGGATGATCTGGCCGATTCGCTGCCGGACGGAACCATCGGTCCGAACGTGAACGATGACTACGGGCAAGTCGCGGTCATCACTCTCGCTCTCACGGGCGAAGACTATTCGCTCGCCGAACTGCGCAATGCTGCGCGTGACGTTCGAACCGAACTGAGCGCGCTGCCCTTGGTCGGGCGCGTGGACTTGTTCGGCGTCCAGTCAGAGAAGATCTGGATCGAGTTCCACGCGGCGTTCATGGCTCAGTTCGGGCTCGACCCCTCGGAGATCGTTTCGGCCCTGCGCGGTCAGAACGTGGTCCTTCCCGGGGGCACGGTGGAAGCAGACGGTCAGAACGTCGTGATCGAGCCGTCCGGAGACTTCCGCTCGATGGACGATCTCCGACGCGTCGCGATCAACACGGAGAACGGGCAAGTCATCTACCTCGAAGACCTGGCCACGATCCGCCGCGGCTTCGTCGACCCTCCTGAGGCTCCCGCATACCACAACGGCGAGCCCGCGATCGTGCTCGGAGTGTCGATGGTGCCCAAGTCGAACGTCGTCGAGCTCGGCCGACAGGTCACAGAGTCTCTCGGGGCGCAGCGGCAGACGCTGCCACTGGGGATGGATCTGGACGTTGTCATCTACCAGCCGGACCTGGTGCAGGCCTCGGTTCAAGACGCGACGATCAACCTGCTGCAAACGGTGCTCGTCGTTCTGGTCGTCGTGATGCTCTTCCTCGGCCTGCGAACCGGGTTGATCGTCGGTGCGATGGTGCCGCTGACGATGATGGCCACGCTGATCGGCATGTCGGTTTGGGGCATCGAGCTGCATCGCATCTCGATCGCCGCAATCATCGTCGCCCTGGGACTGCTGGTCGACAACGGTGTCGTCATCGCCGAGGACATTCAAAAGAGAATGGCTGAGGGCGTCGACCGCTTGGAAGCGGCTCTCGCAACGCCGAGCGCGCTCGCCATCCCTCTGCTGACAAGTTCACTCACCACCGTTGCGGCCTTCCTACCGCTCATGCTGATCTCAGGCGGATCAGGCGAGTTTCTCAAGTCGCTTGGCCAAGTGTTGGCACTGGCACTGCTCGGGTCTTGGGTGATCGGGATCACCGTGACCCCCGCGTTCTGCTACTGGTTCTTGCGGGCGCCGCCAGCCACGGCACCAGGTCCAGACACGCTCGTTGAGACGCACAACGGTGTCGCGTACCGCATGTATCGCAGGGTTTTGGAAGTAATCCTCCGCGGCCGCTTGCTGTTCGTCGCCGCGATGCTGGCGCTTCTCGTAAGCAGCACGGCCATCTTCGCCTTCGTGAAGCAACGCTCGCTCGGCCCTTCGGAGCGCAACCAATTTGCCCTCTACGTGGACCTGCCCGCCGAGGCGTCCATCCTGCAAACCATCACGGCAACGCAGCGACTTGCTCACTACCTGTGCGACGAAACGGCGAACCCTGAAGTCACGGACGTCTTGTCCTACGTCGGCGCTGGCGGACCACGCTTCTTCCTGGCTCTCAATCCAAACGATCCGCAGCCCAACAAGGCGTTTCTCGTCGTCAACACCGAGTCGAGCGAGCAGATTCATGGAGTGATGGCGCGCTCCGAGAGGTTCTTCGTCGAAGAAATGCCGGAAGCGAACGGCCGCGCTGAAATCCTCTTCTTGGGGCAGGCTGCCCTGGGCACCGTCGAGCTGCAAATCACCGGTCCGGACATCTCGGTTCTTCGCCACCTGGGCAGCCAGGTTCAAGACGCGTTTCATCGTGTGGACGGCACCCGGGCGATTCGCAACGACTGGGAAAACGCAGTCCTTAAGCTGCGCGTCGACGTTGACCAGGAGCGCGCCCGACGCGCTGGCGTCAACAGCGAAGATGTCGCCCGAACCCTGTCCGCCTACTTCGACGGTGAGAACATCTCGGCATTCCGCGAAGGCGATACGACGATTCCGATCGCGATCCGGGCGCAGTCATCCGACCGCGGCAGTCTCGATCGCGTGCGCACCGTCGAGGTTCTCTCGCCGCTGACCGGAAGCCCGGTGCCCTTGGTGCAGATCGCCGAATTTGCGGGCGAAGTGGAAGCCAGCCGCATCCGACGCTTCAACCAAGTCCGCACTTGGACGGTGTCAGGCAAGCACCCGGAGATGACCGCCGTGGAGCTGCATGCAAAGATGAAGCAGGATCTGGCGGCGATCGAAGTGCCATCCGGATACGCGGTCAACCTCGAGGGAGAGATCAAGGAAGCCCAAGACTCCAGCGGGAACCTCTTCGAGTACGCGCCGCACGCACTTTTCCTGATCGTGCTCTTGCTCGTTCTTCAGTTCAACTCGTTCAGGCGACCAGCGATCATCCTCTCGACGATTCCGCTCGTGCTGATCGGGGCCAACTACGGGTTGTTCTTGTTCGGCGGGTTCTTCGACTTCACCGCGATGCTCGGGCTCTTCAGCCTGGCGGGAATCATCATCAACAACGGCATCGTGATGATCGATCGGATCGATCAAGCAAGACAGGAAGGGCTTGGTGTGAACGAAGCGGTCATCGACGCTGCCTTGGCTCGAGCTCGACCGATCATCATGACGACAGTCACAACCGTCGTCGGGCTCTTGCCCCTCGCACTGTTCGGTGGCGAATTCTGGTACGGCATGGCGGTCGTGATCATGTGCGGTCTGGGTGTCGGCACGATCCTGACCCTCGGGTTCGTCCCCGTCGTCTACAGCCTCATGTTCGCCTTCCGTCACCGAGCCAAGAAACCGCCGGTGCAAGCGGAATCGAAACCCGAGGAACCAAACCATGGAACGGAGCCACTCCCCACATGAAGCATGAATCGCTAGCCGTCGTCCTCCTGTACTTCTCACTGACGGGGTGCAGCTCCGTCAGTGAGAAGTACAGGAAACCAGAGTCGAGCGCGGGCGACATGCCAGCGTGGAACGGCCGTCTCGATGGCGCCATTTCTGCAGCCGACCTGGATCCTGCGATCCTCGCCGAATGGTGGAAGACTCTGGAAGACCCAGAGCTGAATTCCCTCATCGACAGGGCCATTGCCGCAAACCTGGATTTGCGCACTGCACAGGCGCAGCTTCGCAGAGCCCGCGCGGAACGGAACATCGCTCAAGCAAACCGATCGCCATCGGTCGGAGTGGGTGGAAGCGCGACGCGAAGCGGGACGACGGAAGATGCCTCCAGCCTGTACTCGGCCAGCCTCGACGCCACTTGGGAGTTGGATGTCTTCGGAGGCCTCGCCCGAGGTGTCGAAGCCGCGGAAGCTGATCTACAGGCAGCGGAAGAAGTGCGGCGCGACGTGCTGGTCACGGTCCTCGCGGAAGTCGCGCTCAACTATGCCGATCTCCGGACTCTGCAACGCCGCAGAACGATTGCGCAGGACAACCT
>CBESZZ010000520.1:0-3413 GCA_965534055.1 uncultured bacterium
TCAACATTCGGCACACCCGGCGCATCGAAATCTCGCACCCCATAGCCGCCTAACCGGCAGCGGCGCTAAGAACTCGCGCTCGGTTCCCGGAGGCACCACAACCAGCGCGTCGGGCTTCTTCAAGTCGCTCGCGACCTTCGCGACGTACTTGGTCGCGGCGACTCCCACCGAAATGGCCAAGTCCGTGCGCTCACGGACGAGGCGCCGCACGCGTTCGGCGATTGCACGACCGTCGCCGAACAGCGCCTGACTCCCGGTGACGTCGAGAAACGCCTCGTCGAGCGACAGCGGCTCGACCAAGTCGGTGACCGATTCGAAGACATCACGAACCTGCTTCGCGACTTGCGAATAGACGTCCATACGCGGGGCCACGAAGATCCCGTCAGGGCAAAGCCGCGCAGCCTTCGCACCCGGCATGGCTGAGCCGACACCGAACACCCGCGCTTCGTAGGACGCCGTGGCGACCACACCGCGCTTGCCGGCACCGCCGACAATCACCGGCTTGCCGCGCAGCTCCGGCCGATCCCGCTGTTCGATCGCCGCGTAGAAGGCGTCCATGTCCGCATGCAGGATGACGCGTTGCGCGATGGTTTCAGAAGCGGAGGAGGGCACGGCAGGACCATACCCAACCGCGCGATTCAGAACCGAAACGTCTGCACCAGCTTGGCGACAAGCCCTTCCTGCACCGGCCGCGCCCCAAGATCCGCGCCTTCCCGCCACGACAGATTGAGCACGACGAAGAGCTCCGAGCGCGGGGTTCGAAGCCAGCGCAGTCGACTCTGCAGGGCGACGGTGCCCGATTCGTTTTCGTACTGCACGAGATTGGTCACGCCGAGCCGGGGCGAGAACTGCAGGTCGGCACGCCCCTCCGCGGTGACTGTGTTGAAGCGAACTCCCGGCAGCTCGAAAAACCCGACTTCCACGGAAGCCCCAGCGGTGAAGAGTGCGCTGGCGCGCCAGTCGATCCCGGTTTCGAAACTCGTACTATCGCCGCTGAAGAAATCGCCGTACGACGCCCTCGCGGAACCGCTCAGAGCTCGGCCTTCCGACGTCGAGGCGCCGGCGACAACACCGTTCTGCCAGTAGTCCCCTGCTTCAATCAGAGCCTGGTCGTTGAAGACGAGGAACGACTCATCAATGCGCTCGAACTCTCGAGAGGCTCCCACGAACACGGAGTCGCCCGAGTCAAACTCAATGCCCAAGGAGTCGAGGTCGAACGTTAGATCGGTGATTCTGTTGCCTTCGTCGGTGATGCCTTCGAACGCGAACTCGAACTCGTAATTGCGAATCGCGGACGGTTGTTCAGGCCGCGGCTCCCACTCGAAGCTGGCTCCGTACTGCTTGATTCCTCGACGCGGAACAAACCCCAGCTCGGGATTGAACTGGTCGCCAACCCACAGGGTCTCGAGCTGCCATTGCGTCTCGCGCCCGCGCCCTGACACCCGGCCACCGAACCCGTTGCCGTCACCATCCGGACCATCGGTGTTTGAAACCGCACCAAACAGCCAAGCCTCCACGTCTTGCCCCCAGAACAGGTTCGACTCGCGGTGGTAGGCGTCGATTCCGACCACCGAGTTGTCGCCCGAGTCCGTGGGCCGTCCGTGCGTGACGATAGCACCCACGGTCGTTTGCTCAGCGACGGCGTACTGCGCACGCGCGACGCCGAGTGTCTTCCGCGATGAAACGTCGACAGTCTTGTCTGTGTGCACACCGAGAACCCCAAGTCGCCAGGGCCCGGCTTCACCAGCGAGCTTGGCGCCGAAGAGCAATGGAATCTCTCGGCCGTCGCCATCCAACCCAATGCGGCGAGAGAAGAACGGCCGAAAATCTCGACTGCCGTTGCCAAAACGAAACTGCCCCGCGTCTTTGAGGAAGAAGTCGCGCTTCTCTGGAAAGAAGAGCGGGAAGCGCCCCAGGTTGATCTGTGGGCTATCGTTCTCGGTCTCGGCGAAATCCGTGTAGGCGGTGATCGACGCTACAAGGGACGGAGTGATGCGATAGAAGACGTCGCCCCCGGCGTCCGGATCGACGTCGTAGCTGGCGTCGACCTGTCGTGAGCGCGTGGCCCCCACGGACACGAACGGCACAACGTCGAGACCCAAACCCTGGGAGGCTCCCTGCAGGCCGCCCAGTTCTCCGGCTTCGGCGACGGTGAAGAACCGCTGTCCCTGGCGCGCGTTCGCCCACCGGTACTCTTCGTTGGCCGTACGCCGCAACCGTCGCAAGTTGAAACCCCAGGTGTCCTGGCCTTCGGCGAAGCCCAAGCTACGGAACGGAATCGCGACCTCTGCCTGCCAACCACGCGGTGTCCGACGCACGCGCCCGTCCCAAATCGTGTCGAAGTCCTTGTTGAACGACGATGGCCCGATCAAGGAATCGCCGAGGCTGCCCGCCGCACCGACCTGAAACCAGTAAGCGCGCCGGCGGTTGTGGAACGTGTCGAAGAACCACTCGACGCGATCGTCGGGGTTGAGGTTTGCGTCTCGCGCGCGCTGCGTGGCGCGGATCCCATGCGGGTCGCTGTCCATGCACTCGATGGCCATCCAGAGCGTCTCGCCGTCCTGCAGTATCCTGACCCGCGTTCCTTCGCTCGGCTGCAGGCCATCGACAGGTTCCACCGTCGTCAATCCTCCGATCGGAGTGGCTTGCCCCCAGATGGTCTCATCTAGATCACCATCCAGGACCGGCGCTTGGGACCGGTCGATCCGCAGCACCTGCGCCTTTGGATTCGCGGAGCTTTGCACTCTGGGCTCCTGCTCGGTTGTGCTTTCGCTGCTTGAGGTTTGGCTGCTGGGGACCTGGCTGCTGGGAACCTGGGCAGCAAGGTTCTGCGCCGCCGACAGACCGCACGCAAGAAACGCCGCCGCCGCCAAGCGCCGACACGCTCGACGGAGCACCGGCCCACGGGGTTCCAGAAGCGACAGAGAAGAAGTGGAGACGGACAGCGGGAACGATTCTGCGGACGAGGTGCGCTGGTGTTCTACTCCAGACTTCGCCGGACGCCATGCCGGACCCAATTCTGCATCGAAGACGAGCTCATGGGGCATCCGCATCGGGCACACTGCACCGATGCGCGCCACGAACCACCCAAGCATCAACACCCCATGCGCCCTGTCGGTCATCGCGCTCTTCGCGATGTCCGATCTCAACGCCCAGGAACAAGCCGGCGCGGTCCTGTCCAGCGACGCTCAATCTACGGAGGCGCAGTCCCGCGACGTCGATTCGCCGCCTCGCATCGGCACCCTGAAGGCCGGAGAGCACAACGCGATCACCGACGTCGCCGGCGTGCGCGTGGGTCACACCACGGTGATTTCGGGCGATGACGTCCGCACCGGCGTCACCGTGATCCTGCCGCACGCCGACAATCCGTTCCTGCACAAGGTGCCCGCAGCGATCGTGACGGCCAACGGCTT
>CBESZZ010000521.1:0-3411 GCA_965534055.1 uncultured bacterium
AAGACGAGCCGGAAGAAGACGAGGTGGTGGTTGCGAAACCGCGATCCACTCGGGCTTCACGCCGGGCCGCTAAGAAAGCGCAAGCCGCACAGGATGCGGAGGCAGTCGCAGGCATCGGCAAGGACGAACTCTCGTTGCTGGGCAACGAAGAGGCTGCAAAGGCGGATGCTGACTCGAAGCTGTTGGCTGAAACCGACAGCGATGCAGATGCGGCGGACGAGTCCCAGGCGGCGCAGGCAGTCCCAGAGCCTGAAACCGCTGCCGAGCCCGTGACGATTCCAGTCCCCGAGGCTGTGGTTGAACCAGAACCCGTTGTGGAAGCGGAGGAGCCGGTCGTTCGTCCGAAGCCGCAGCCGCGCAAGCGTCCACGCAAGCGCAAGGCGCCTCAGCCGACGCTGCCCTTCGACGCGAAGTATCCGTTCCCACCGGTCGAGCTCTTCCAAGAGACCGAAGATGCCGGAGTGGGCGACACGCAGCAGACGCTCGACGCAAACTCAGCCGCCATCGTGACGCGGCTGGCGTCGTTCAAGATCGACAGCGAAGTTGAAGGCATCTCCGTGGGGCCAGTGGTCACGCAATACGAACTTCGCTTGGGCGAAGGCGTGCGGATGAGCCGGATCAAGCAATTTGAAGCGGACTTGGCAGCGGCGTTGCGCGCGGAGTCGGTTCGCGTTGTCGCGCCGATTCCCGGCAAGGACACGGTCGGCGTCGAGGTGCCCAACGAGAACCGGCAGATGGTGTTCTTGCGCGAGATGCTCGATCAGTTCGGGCGCGCCAAAGATCTCGCCATCCCGCTGTTCCTCGGCAAGGACGTCGCCGGGCATCCGATTGTGGAGGACCTGGCGCGGATGCCGCACTTGCTCATCGCAGGCACGACCGGTTCGGGCAAGTCGGTGTGCATCAACACCATCCTGCTTTCGATCCTGATGACGCGCACGCCTAGCGACGTGCGGTTGGTGTTGATCGATCCGAAGATGGTCGAGCTGCAGGCTTACCGCAACGTGCCGCACCTGTGTTGTGACGTCGTCACCAACATGAAGAAGGCACCAGGAGTGCTGGAGTGGGCCGTGGACCAAATGGAGCGCCGCTACGCGCTCTTATCCGCGGTCGGAGTCAAGCACATCAGTTCGTACAACAAGCTCGGTGCGGAAGGCGTCGAGCGCAAACTCGGGCGCGCACCGGCTCACGACGAGGCCCATCTCCCTTACGTCGTGATCGTGATCGACGAGTTCGCGGACCTGATGGTCGTTGCCGCGAAGGAAGTCGAAGACTCGATTCAGCGCCTTGCCCAAAAGTCACGCGCCGTCGGGATGCACGTAATCTTGGCCACGCAGCGCCCAAGTTCGAACGTCATCACGGGCGTGATCAAGGCCAACTTGCCGTGCCAGATCGCGTTCCGCGTCAACCGTTCGCTGGACTCCCGCGTGATCCTCGACTGCAACGGCGCGGAGAAGCTGCTCGGCTACGGCGACATGCTCTACGTGCCGCCCGGTGGTGGCCGCAACGTGCGCGCACAGGGCACCTTCGTCAGCGACGAAGAGTTGCACGGCATCGTCGACTATCTGCAGGAGCAGGGTGCGAAGCCCGCGTTCTTGCCGGAGCTCGTGCAAACGCAGACAGGCAAGAAGCGCGGCTTGGCCGACAGGGATGAGCTCTACACCCAAGCGGTGGAGGTCATCCTTGGTCAGCAGCGCGGTTCGGCGACGTTGATCCAGCGCGCGTTGTCGGTGGGCTACACCCGCGCGACTCGCCTGTTGGAAATGATGGAGGAAGACGGTGTCGTCGGTCCCTTTGTCGGTTCGAAGTCTCGCGATGTCATGCTCACGCTCGACGAGTGGAAGATTCGAGAGCAGTGCATGGCCGACGAACTCGCCGCACTGGAGGAAGAGCAAGATGACGACGAATACGAGGACGAGGACGGTGTCGACGAGCTCGCCAGCGACGAGGATCGACCCAGCCCGGTGCGGTCCGGGGGATTCGCAGCTGCCGCCGACGTTGCGGGTTCGCTAGTCACCGAGTACTCGCCCATCAGTGAGGCGTCCTCGGGCGCTGACTCTGAATCCGCTCCGCCGTTCGACGTTGCAGAAGCGGATGCCGCAGAGGTCGATGACTCCGCGGTCAAGATCGCCGATGAGGTCGTCGCGGCGATTGAAGCTGCGCGAAGCGATGCAATGGGGCTCGACACGAAAACCGAGATAGAGACCGCGGCAGCTCAGCTCTCAGGCAAGCAGTCGAAGGCCGCGACGGAATCGCCCCCGAAAGATGCCAAGGTCGACGCTGTCGAGCCAGCGAAGGCAAAGGTTGCCAAGGCCAAGGCTGTGGAAGCCGAAGCCGAAGCCGAAGCCGAGGACGCTGAAGAGCAGGTCTTGGGTGACGACGAAGAGTGGGTCGAGGAAGACGAGGACGAAGATGAAGACGAAGATGAAGACGAAGATGAGGAAGAGGAGGAGGACGGCGAGTGGGAATACGTCTACGAAGACGTCGACGAGGATGAGGAAGGCGAGGAAGGCGACGAGGAAGAAGAAGAGGACGAAGACGAAGAGGAAGAAGAGGACGAGGAGCCGGAGAAGTGAGGTGCGGCAGTCCGAGTCTCGCCGCGCCCGCCGCACCCGCCGCACCGCCTTACCCTTGCGAGGCGGTGCGATCTCGCGCTTCGAACGTCGAGCGGTTCTCCACCGCACGGACGAACTATCCACAGCAGTTGTCCACCGCGCGAAGCCGCGTGGTGCGCGTACCCACCTTGTTCGACCCAGGGGCGACTCCTAGCGTCGCTACGCCATGGGCGGCAAACATTCGTTTGAGAGGAACACCATGAACGGATCAGCTCCGGCGATCTCCGGTTCGCATCGTGAAGCACCTCGAACCGCGGCACTTGTGTTGCCGCTCGTGCCGATCGCAATTGCGGTTTTCTTTCTCTCGTCGCTAGCCAAATACCACGTCGACCAGGCGTGGATTGGCGAAGCCGAAGGACCGCTCCAGGCGACCGTCGTGTGGCTCTACCGCACGCTGGGATTCGTCCCGGGCTTCCTGTTCTTCCTGCTGGTGCAGGTCTGGGCGTCCATCTGGTTCATCACGGGCCAGCTCGATAGTCGGGGAGCCAAGCTGATCAAGCTCGGCGGCTTCACGTTGAGCTTGGCGGTGTTGATCAACCTCGACCCCTACGGCACGGGACCCACGGCCCACGGCGGGGCGGTTGGTTGGTTCCTCGCCAGTGCGTTGCAGGGTGTGATTGGATACACGGTTGGCGCGTTGGTCACCGGCCTGGTCACGCTCGCTGCGCTGCTGTTGGCGACGGAGTTCTTCTTCTACCGTTACTTCGAGCAGATCGGCTCCGCCCGCACTGACGCCGCCCTTGAAGACGGCGTCGAGGCTGAAGCCGTCGACGTCCTGCGCACCCTCGGAGGGCCCTCA
>CBESZZ010000522.1:0-3409 GCA_965534055.1 uncultured bacterium
ACGAGCGAAGACAAAAACTTGGCTGAATGCGAAGGTGACGGCAGCCAATGGTTGGTCGCGTGGGCCGTCAACAGATCAGGTTCCATTTCGGATCAGGACATCGCCTTCATTCCTGTCTTCCTAGACAACGGGGTCGGACGACTCGGAGGCCCCGCTGTCGTCATCGAGGGCGATGTCAACGACGACGAACGCAACGTAAGCGTCCTCTGGCTGGAGGAGTCAGCACTGATCGGATACTCCGACGAATCTGGAGCATCGGGGACTCGCTACGACACGGTCATCGATTCGGTGAACCCGTACAACTGCGCTGCGTGCGAGAACCGGCGCGGTGCGGCGACAGCGCTCCAGGTGTCTTCAACCCTCGACTCAGACTTCGTGGCCATGGCGCGTTCCTACTCGTTTGGCAGCCAAGCGTTCATCGCCTGGGAGGAACGCAGTAACAATCGCGGAACCATCGTTGGCCAGCGCTTCGAACAGGGTGCGGGAGCCATGAGCAATCCTAGCGGAGGCTGTGGGTCCGGGGGAATTGCTGTGGCGGGATGCCCGCGGGTCGGCAACCAGGACTTTGAGTTCCAACTGATGGGTGCGCAACCATCGACGCCCGTGTTCGCGCTGCTGAGTCGCGACCCGGCCAACGCGTCCTGCGGCCCCTGCCGAATCCGAGTCGACTTGGCCACCGCCATCGTGCTTGGCGGAACCACCAACACCAGCGGCGCCGCATTTCTGAACGTTCCGATCCCGAACGATCCCGCGTTGGACGGATTCACAATGAATCAACAGTGGGCGGTCCCACGCGCGGGCGCGCAGTGTGCGGCGTTCATGAGCGATTTCTCCAATGGCACCGTGATTCGCATCGGTCAGTAGCCAGCACCATCAACCCAACCGCAATCGCGAGGCATTCCAGATGAACACTCAACCTTCCCTTCCCTCGATCCGCCGGCGCAAGCACCTCTCGAACACGCTGGTCGCCACCCTGCTCTCATGCTCGTTCTTATCAGCGCAGCGCTCTACCGAGCATGCGCAAGAACCGAACGCACTCAGCACGACGTCCATCATGGGCCAATCCGTTGGCCTGGCTGAGTTCGGGGATCAACTCCGCGGCGGCGGCCCTGACTATGAGTTCAGCGTCGAACTGACGAGCGACGGACAATCGACAGCGTCCTTCACGCCGGCACTTGGCACCGTCGCCCCTCGTGCTATGCCCGTGCGCTTCACGCTTCAAGGCGTGCGTCGCGGCGAACGAAGCGTTCGACTGCAGGGTGGCCGGCCTCGGCTGCACATCGACGCGGAAGACACGACCGCGGTCATTCATCATGGGACTGCCTGCGTTGAGCGCTACGTCCTGCGAACCGATGGCGTCAAGCAGAGCTACGTGTTTGCGGAAGCACCTCCGGGTCAAGGAGAGCTGTCTGTTGTGCTGGGTATCGATACGAACCTCACAAGCGTACGGCGTGGTGATGTCTCCAATGGATTCACGCTCAGTTCCGAGTATGGAGGCGTCCACATCGGCGCCGTCGTGGGCATCGATGCCGCTGGACAAAGGGCGGCCGGGAAGATGCACTTCGACGGCTCATCGCTGACGCTCTCGCTTCCGAATTGGTTCGTCGAAGACGCGGTCTACCCTCTGGAACTCGACCCCCTCCTCGGCAGTTCGATCGGCTTCTCCATGGGATCGCTGGACGATGGAGCCACCGACGTTGCCTACGACGATGGCAGCGACTGCTACTTGGTGGTTTGGCAGCGAGCGCTCTCCGCAACCAGAGTCGCGATTCGGGGTCAACGAATCAGCGCTTCGGGAACAATTGTGGGCGGCTTGATCACCGTGCGATCGACCAGCGTTTCCACGGCACCAAGCGTAGGCAACGTGAAGCGATCTGGTGAGTTCTTGATTTGCTATGAGCACGGCCCGTCGCTGTTCGGGCCATTCGAAATTCAGGGCAACACCGTGGATGCCGGCTCAGGCAACGTCTCGTCCTCCGTCGTGATCGCCACATCGACAACCAGTGATACGCGTCCCGACGTGAGCAGCAATGCCACCGGCCAAAGCGACAACACAATCGTCGTTTGGGAACGCGGGACATCCTTAGAAGCTCGTCTGGTCGCGTGCTCGGCAGGATCGCCGCCGGCTCCAGGAACAACCGCAACTCTAGGCAACGGTGGCTTGGCGAACCCCAGACCAGCAATTTCGAAGAACGGCGGCAGCAATGGGCGGCACGTGGTGGTCTATGAGGACCGAAGCGGCATGTCGCGCGTCATCCGCGCACGCGCGCTGGACTTCAACCTCAACCTGCTCGGGAGCTCCGTAATCATCGGGGAACCGAACCAGTTCGGTGAACACCCCGACGCGGACGGCGACGGCACAGAGTTCATGGCGGTGTGGCATGAGAACGAGCCAGGAAGCAACTTTCGAACGGACGTGCGCTGCCGGATTCTCCGATGGAATGGCTCGGCCCTCACGTTTGTGACCCCGATATCCAACGTCGCTGTTGTTCCTGACAGCGATGAGGGCTTCGCCGCCGTGGCGTACTGCGCAGGCAAGTACTTAGTTGCCGCAGAAGCACCGGGATCTGCACCGCTGGGAATCATCACTCGCACACAGATGTTCGACCGTAGCGCTCAACTCTGTGACGGGGTGATAAGCTCCGGCAACCTGCTCGACCAGGTCGTGCGTCCCACAGTTTGCTCGCGATTGTCCGGCGGTGAAGCAAGCGACGAAGGCCTCGTGGTCTTTACGACTCGCAGTGCGACCCCACCTTTCGCGGGCGACCTCCGCGCCATCCGCTTCGAGTCCTACCGCGGCCAAGCACCAATCTCCGTGGGCGCCGGGTGCGGACCCGGTGGCGTCGCGAGCGTTTCAGGTCCGTTCTCCATGGGCAATCCCGACTTCAAGTTCACGGTCTCTGGTGCGGATCCGGCAACGCAGGTGTTTGGCTTCCTCTTGAACCTCGCGGGCCCCCCACTCCCACAGTGCGGAAGCTGCACGTTCACCGACCCCATCGCCATCTTCTTCGTGGCACCGTCGGCTGCCGGTGAAGCCGAGTTCCCGTTCCCGTTACCCTGTGACCGGTCCTTTACCGGCACGAACATGGAATTCCAATGGGTCGCTATCGGAGGCCACACCGCGCGACCATGCCCCATGGCTCGACGCGTTGCTGCATCAGATCGTGTCCGACTGACGTTTGACCTTTGAGGCGTGCGAGCGATGCGAACAGCGGATGAATCACGGCACAAAGCAACGCTCATGGTGCCCGCTTTCATCCGCATGAACTGATTGGGAATTCGCCACACTCGACAAGCGGCGAGTTACAAGAACCGCATTTCCTTCCTTCGACCGAGCACGGTGAGTCTTCCCGTCGCTTTCTTGGAATGAGCTTGTCCGGTTGCGGACGAGCAACCGTCATTCACAAGG
>CBESZZ010000523.1:0-3403 GCA_965534055.1 uncultured bacterium
GTCTTGAGCCGTGCGCGCGATCATCCATAACTTGCCGTCGTTCAACTCGGCAATCGTTCCTTCAACCATCCCGTGATTCCAGCGTTTGCCCAGATGAACGCCGCCAACTTCATGGGGTGGCGTATTGACGGTGTTGGATTTGCTCCAGGTTTTCCCGCGATCGTCCGAGTACCACGTCCAACAGCCTCCTCCATGAGCAGGAATCAGTACTCGACGGTTGCCATCGACCCAGAGCGGGCTGCGTTCAGCGATGGCTGGATAACAGCCACCAAAGTCCGCAAAAGCTACGGATTCTAGCTCCGTAACAAACCTACGTGAGGCAGATACCGCGAACTGTTCTATACTCGGGTCGCATGCAGCTCTTGCTTCTCGCGCTCGTCCTCATAGCCGGTGGAACCTACTGGTTCGGGGCTTGGCCGCGCATGACCCGCGGGCGTTTCGCGTTCCCCGTTGCCGGCCTCACATTGGTGAAGCCGGGACGCTCAACGCGCGAGGCCATAGAAGGTCAGCTCACGGCTCAGGGCTACCGCGAAGCGGCCAAAATGACCGTGAACCTGAATCGCTTGCCCTGGCCTGATCACTTCAATGTGATTCCCACGAGTCATGGCGACGCCCTTCGTGCCCTCAGCGGTGAGGGACTCTTCATGTCCGTTGCGCGAATCGAAACCGAATGGACCGGCGACGAATTCGTGCTTGGGGCTTCGGTGATGCCTCGGGCGATCACCCTGCTGCCGTGCTCGATCGGCGCTCAGGTCCTTGCCTATGCTTTGGTGCCCGTAGTCGTCACTCCGATCACAGTGTTCCTATGGGTCGCCTTCACCTCAATGCTCTTCATCGGAATTGCTCACGCCTTGAGCGGTGCCCGAAGAGAACTCCAGGTAGTTCGCTCCGCTTTTGCGGCCTAGAGCGGCGACCGGTTTGAATCCTAAGAGAAACCAAGCATTTTCGTGGGTGCGTGAGCGCGCCCGCAGCCTCGGAGTGAGGCGTGCGTGAGCACGTTGAACGAGACGTGAGGACGTAAGCCACGCATCCACGGAAAGGCGCAGTGTTTCTCAACGGATTCAAACTGATCGCCGCTCTAGGAGACTGGTGTTAAACGGACGCAGCTGACGGCAAGTACGAGATTGGTAAGTGGGGATCGACTTGATGAGAAAGATTTGGTCTTGTAGGAGAATGTCAGTCGGAGAAACACCCAAGCAGAATAGTCTTCTGAGTTCGAGCACAGAATATTGCGAAGACCGGTTGGGCAGGAGTTCGCTGTATTCTCTATTGAATCGTGAAGGGGAGCGTCTTTTTCCGGATGATAGTTTCGCGGACGTTTTCTCTGGGGCGGGTCGTGGTTCGGTTCCGCCACGAGTGGTTGCGACGGTGATGGTACTGCAAAGGGCGGAAGGTCTAAGCGACCGTGAAGCGGTGGACCGCTTTTCGTTCGACTTGCGATGGAAGTACGCGGCCGGGGGACTGGACTACGATTATTCGGGGTTTGGGCACACGGTTCTGGTTTCGATGCGAGCTAGGCTGCGGCAATCGGAGCGTCCGAATCGTATATTCGAAGCGACTCTGGACATGTGCAAGGCGGCGGGGCTGGTGGGCCGGCGACGCATCCTGGATTCGACAGCGCTGTATGATGCTGTGGCGACCCAAGATACGGTGACGCTGATTCGAATGGCCATACGCGGGCTTCTTCGGGAAGCAGGAGCGGGGCTTTGTAGCACGTTGCGAGAGGTGCTTCAGCGAGACGATGACTACGCGGCCGCCGGCAAACCCGTGTGCGACTGGGACGACAGTGAAGGGCGTCTGGCACTGGTGGATGCGCTCTCGAAGGATGCGTATGCCGTGCTCGATTGCCTCAAGGAGGGCGAGTACCCGAAGAAGGTCAACGAGGCGATGGCGCTGCTCGGGACTGTCGTGGGGCAAGACATCGAAGGGAATGCGGAGGACGGTTTTACTGTGATCCGAGGCGTCGCGAAGGACCGTGTCATATCGACGGTCGACCCGGACGCGCGCCATGGACACAAGACCAAGTCCCGCAGCTTCGATGGCTACAAGGGTCACATTTCCATCGACGCGGACTCTGAAATCATTGTGGCGACCGATGTCAGTGCCGGCAATGCGGGCGATGGCGAAGCCGCCACGGCGCTCCTCAAAGAAGCGACGGACCTGGCTGATTCGGCGAGCACGGGCGAGCCCGTGGAGGTCTACGGCGATGCGTCGTACGGCACCGCTGACATTGTGGAGACCCTTGAGTCAGCAGGCATCGAAGCCCATGTCAAAGTCCAAGAAGCGGCCGCAAAGAAAGGCTTCTTCGCGAAGAAGGAATTCGACATCAATCTCGAAGACAACACCGTGCGCTGCCCCAATGGCCACCTTGTTGTCATTCGGGAATTCGCGGATGGCTCTGGAGGACTGGCGGCGTTCAAAAGCCACTGCGGAAACTGCCCTATGAAGAGCCAATGCACCGAGGCAAAGACGGGCCGCACGATTCGCATTCACAAAAAGGAAGAAACACTCCATCGGAGCCGCACACGGCAGCGCTCTCCTGAATGGAAAATGAACTATCGCGCCGTCCGTCCCAAGGTAGAACGGAAGTTCGCTCACCTCATGCGCCGTCGTCACGGCGGAAGGCGAGCTCGCGTTCGGGGCCGAACACGTGTCGCAGACGATTTCTCTCTGCTCTGCGCCGCCACTAATCTCAAACGATGCGCCGTTCTCCTAAGCTGAGGGAAAACGAGCCCCAGAGCCCAACATTCTCAACCTTCCCTCATCAAGCGCTCACCCAAACATGTCACGACCGCTCGGGATCACAGCTCTCCTCACGCATCACACCACGCTCATCATCTTTACCAGCCTCTCACAGCATCCTTCCTGCGGACCAGGACCCAGGAATCTGCGGGTCGCGTTCAAATATCCGCGTTTAACACCAGTCTCCTAGAGCGTGCCTTCACATCCGACCGGCGCAATTGGTGATCACCGGGTTCTTACAGGGTCCTCGAGATGAATATCCAGTTGAGGAAAGGGAAGGGTGATGCCTTCGTTCTCGGTAGGCAGCGTAGAGCACCGCCGATTGCAACATCGGCATCGCAAAAGGGTCCGAAAGCGCGATGACCAGCTTGAAGATCAGGGCTGATTCACCAAAACGGTCATGTCTGCCATGAACCGCGCCGGCTTCTTTTCGAAGGTCAAGAACTCGCTCATTCAGGCGCTCTTCTACTTTTCGACCAGGAGCAGGTCGACCACGAGAATGACCGCGCCCAATACCATCACACCAAACGCGAGGTTGGTTAGTGTGGTCATGGTTTCGCCGTCGGCTGCGATGTTCACCCGATTTTCCAGGTCCCCGGCGTCGGCGGCGTTGAACTCATCGACGAGGGTGTTTGAGCGAAGACTGAAGCCCACGTAACCC
>CBESZZ010000524.1:0-3402 GCA_965534055.1 uncultured bacterium
GTGATCATCATGCTCGGCCACATCTCCTTGGCCGTGCCGTCGAACTTCGCGTTCTACCTCGGCTTGGCACTGGTCGTGATCGGCACCGGACTGCTGAAGCCCAACGTGTCGACCATGGTCGGCGAGCTGTACCCCGAGGGCGGCGCTCGACGGGATGCGGGCTTCTCGATCTTCTACATGGGGATCAACGTTGGCGCGCTCCTCGGACCGCTGCTCGTGGGTGGAGTTGGTGAGAAGTACAACTTTCACTGGGGCTTCTCGATCGCAGCGGTGGGCATGTTCTTCGGCCTGATCCAATACCGGTTGGGCTTCAAGAACCTCGGCCCGATTGGTGCGCTGAAGACCACCGCAACGCCCCCAGAAGTTGCCGCGAAGGCGCGCAAGTTCTACGCGTTCACGGCGCTCTCACTCGTCGTGTCCGCCGTGTTCGGCTATCTCGTCTACGCGGAGATTCTACCGCTGACCATCCAAGCCGTCGCCGGGTTCCTCGGCACCGCGGTCGCGCTCATCGCGGTCATCTACTTCGCATCCATGATGCAGTCGAAGGGCTGGGTCCTGACGTATCTGGCCGTTGCGGCCATCGCGTCGGTAGGCGCCGCGGTCGCGTATCTGGACAAGGCCGACTTTATCGAGCCGGCGCGAAGCGCGCTCGCTGGCGAATCGCTGAAGAACAGGCTCGTCCTGCTGAACGCCGAACAGCAGGCTCTGCTCAGCGAAGGTGAAGAGCTGCCCGACGAGATGACTCTGCTGGCGATGATCCTTGGAGGCGACAAGGACGACTTGCTGACCCGCTACCGCGCAGAGGCTCAAGCTTCGCTCGCGGCGGGAACAATCGACGAACTGCCCGAAGACGCCGAACTCATGACCGACGCGGCACGCGACGCTGCCAGCGCCGAGTCCGTCACGGAAGCCGACGTCCAGGACCGCGGGTCCCTGCAGATGTCCTTGTGGGCATTCCAGTTGGGCATCATGTCCGTCATCATCTTGTTCCTGCTGGTGAACACGATTCAGTTTGTGCGCCTGGGTAAACGAGCGGAAGAAGACAACCGACGACTCTTCGTGATCTTCTGGCTGTTCATGCTGGTCTCCATCTTCTGGATGGGCTTCGAGCAAGCGGGCAGTTCCATGAACCTGTTCGGCCGCGACCTCACCGACAGAACGATCTTCGGTTGGCAGTTTCCGGCATCGTATTTCCAGAGCGTCAACTCGTTCTTCATCATCCTACTGGCTCCGATTATCGGCGGGTTGTGGGTGTGGCTGTCGAAGCGCAACGCCAACCCCAGCATTCCGATGAAATTCGCTTTGGGCCTGATCGGCATGGGCAGCGGTTTCTTCGTGTTGGCTTGGGGTGCCGCGAACGCGAGCGAGACCAACTTGGTGTCGCCGTCGTGGCTCGTCGTGACCTACTTCTTCCACACGGTTGGCGAACTGTGCATTAGCCCGGTTGGACTCTCGTCGATGACGAAGCTCGCTCCTGCCGGCAAGGTCGGCCAGATGATGGGCATGTGGTTCATCGGCACAGCACTCGGCAACCTATTCGCGGGCATCACCGCCGGGCAGCTTGAGTCGCTCGCTCCAAGCGCGTTGTTCTGGAACGTGGCCATGATCGCGTCCGGCGCGGCAATCATCGCGCTGCTCACCAGCCCCTTCATCAACCGCCTCGTAGGCGACGTGAAGTAGGTCGTTCGCGCGGATTGCTGCTGGTCGCGTCGACGCCGATGCAACCAGCGTGACACGCATCGCAAATCATCTGCGGAGCGAGTAGTCACGCCAATCGCGCACGCAACACACCACGACCCATAATTTCTGTGCGCGAGACGCATGGAAATTCTTGGTGTGTAACGAGGTTGCACTTCGGCGTTCCTGGTTGCAGAGCCCCAGCCTCTTCACCAGGAACGCACGATGAAACCAACCCTGCTGCCAAGCGCAGCGCTCCTCGTCATGTCGCAGTTGTCCGCACAGGACCTGCGCCCGGACGTCCTGCATCTTCTGCGCGACTCGCGCACGATCGATGGCACCGGCAACAACCTCACTCACTCGACTTGGGGTAGTGCGGACACGGCGTTCACCCGCTGGACTCTGCCGGCATACGCAGACGGAGTGTCCACTCCCAGCGGAGGCACGCGCCCAAATGCGCGAGCGGTCAGCAACACGATGTGCGCGCAAGGGACCTCGCGAACCAACGCCGCAGGTGCATCTGACATGGTTTGGCAGTGGGGCCAATTCCTCGACCATGACATCGATGAAACCCCGCTGGCCGATCCTGCGGAGGACTTCTCCATCGCAGTCCCCACGGGAGATCCCGAGTTCGACCCCACCGGCACGGGAACGCAAACGATTCGTTTGAGCCGGTCAGCCGGTGAGATTTCTCACGGCGCACGCCAGCAAATCAACGCGATCACCTCGTTCGTTGATGGGTCGAACGTCTACGGCGCCGACGCCGTCCGTGCTCGCGAACTTCGCGTCTTGGACGGCACGGGCAAGTTGAAGACGAGCGCCGGCGATCTCTTGCCGTTCAACACGGCAGGACTTCCGAACGCGCCCTTCAACTCATCTGATTTCTTTCTCGCCGGAGACGTGCGCGCGAATGAACAGGTAGCCCTCACCGCGATGCACACGCTGTTCGTTCGGGAGCACAACTTCTGGGCGGAACGCATCGCGAGGCTCTTCACGGACCGCGCAACGAACGCGGATGTCGCACGGACGCGGCGGCCTGGCCCTCGCAAGAGGCACTCGGGCCACGGGTATCCGCGACAACTCACCGGCGAAGACATCTACCAGGCCGCACGAGCGATCGTCGGCGCTGAGCTTCACGTGATCACTTACCACGAGTTCTTGCCGATCGTCTTGGGACGAGGAGCATTGACCCCCTACCGCGGCTACCGTCGTGCCGTCGATCCTTCGATCGCCAACGAGTTCGCCACCGCGAGCTATCGCTTCGGCCACACCATGTTGTCGCCCACTCTGCGCCGACTCGGTCCTGACCTGCAGCCCATCGCTGCCGGCGACCTACCGCTGCAGCAGGGTTTCTTCGAGCCAGATGAAATCGTGCAGCACGGCATCGAACCGCTGCTTCGCGGACTTGCGACGCAGCGTGCGCAAGAGATCGACACGCTCGTGATCGACGATGTGCGGAACTTCCTGTTCGGCGCCCCCGGTGCTGGCGGATTCGACCTCGCGTCACTCAACGTGCAGCGCGGGCGCGACCACGGTTTGGACAACTACAACCAAGTTCGCGTCGGACTCGGACTGAGGCGACGTGGCTCGATGCGTGAGATCTCCAGTCGTCGCGACGTGCGCCAACGGCTCTCTGCGACCTACGGTGATGTGGACCAGATCGACCTGTGGATCGGCGGCCTCGCCGAGGATCCTGTGCCGGGCGCGCTCGTCGGCGAAACGCTG
>CBESZZ010000525.1:0-3402 GCA_965534055.1 uncultured bacterium
GCCGGGCGCGAACCCCGATGTGCGGCCGAAGGCCAAACTTGTTGCTGACCTCGATGATCTGCTCCAACTCCGCAAACCGATCCACCACGACGATGCAGTAGTGACCGAGCTTCTGCGCAAGCATTGCGGTCTCGATGTAGCGCCGATCCTTGTACCCGTTGCAGATGACAACGCCTTGGCCTTCGGCAAGCCCGCTCTTCGCACCAACGCTCTCCCGCATATGGGCCAGTGCGATCAGCAGCTCAGGCTTGCTGCCGGCTTCGAGACCCAGAGCATGGGCCGCGCCAAAATCGACCAGCTCCTCCACGACGTCACGCTGCTGATTCACCTTGATCGGGAACATCGGCCGGTACACGCCACCGAAACCATAGTCCGCGATCGCATGGTCAAACGCACCGGCCAAGTGCTGCACTCGGTGCCGCAGAATGTCAGAAATGCGAAGCAGCATCGGCATCTCGTAGCCGCGACTGCGCAGATCCTCGACCAGCTTCGGCAAGCTGAAGCTGGGCTCACCGTCGCCCCCGGGCTGCACGATTAGATGTCCAGAATCGTCGACCGCGAAATAGTCGCCACCCCAAGCAGCAACCTGGTAGAGGTCCGCTGCATTGTGTGTGGTCCAAGCGTTGAGACTGTTGTGCTTCGCCAAGGGTCTTCGTGCGTGCGTTGCCACGGGAGTCCCGCGGCCTTGGTAGATCTGAGAGGAGTGCGCCCACCAAGGGAAACCGCCGGCGGGGCGACGTATTGAAGCAATCCCACGGCCGTCCGATCAGACTTTTTTTGGCTTCAATCATCACCAGCAGCTGCGCCGCCGATGCTGCTGCGGGCCGGGATCCGGACCGCTCGGCATCTGGTCGCGAGCCCAAACTAACCGTAGTCTGCGCGGGTGACTGCCATCCGACCTCACGCGTCCAAGCCGCCTCTGGCGGAACGCGACCCTGCTGTCTCCGACCTTCTGAAGCGCGAGTCCACTCGCCAACAGACCCACCTGTCATTGATTGCGTCGGAGAACCACGCTTCCAGGGCGGTGCGGGAAGCCTGTGCAAGCTACGCATCCGACAAATATGCGGAAGGCTACCCAGGCGCCCGCTACTACGGGGGCTGCGAGATCCTCGACGACCTCGAACGCTTGGCGATCGAGCGCGCGAAAGAGCTATTCGGCGCGGAACACGCCAACGTGCAGCCGCATAGCGGGACCACCGCAAACTTTGCGGTTCTCGCCGCACTCGCAGGAGTCGGTGGACGCATCGTGGGCATGTCGCTCGCGGAAGGTGGCCATTTGAGCCACGGCTTCAAGGCCAGCCACTCGGGCAAGTTCTTCGACGCAGCGCACTACGGAGTCCGGGTTGAGGACGGACTACTGGACTACGACGCAGTCGAATCAGTCGTCGCAGCCCACAAGCCGAAGGTCTTGATCGCCGGGGGGAGCAGTTATCCCCGCAAGATCGACTGGGAACGCTTTGCGCAGATCGCGCGAGACCACAAGGCTCTGCTCCTCGCGGACATCGCGCACCCCGCAGGTTTGATTGCGGCACGCGTTCTGGAATCCCCGATCGACCACGCAGACGTGGTGACGATGACGACGCACAAGACGCTCCGCGGCGCCCGCGGCGGGATGATCCTGTGCAAGGATCAGTTCGCGAAGAAGATCCAGTCCTCTGTCTTCCCAGGTGGGCAAGGAGGCCCGTTGATGCATCAGATCGCGGGTAAGGCCGTTGCCTTTGGGGAAGCGCTACACCCCGCCTTCCACACCTATCAGAAAGACGTCGTCGCCAACGCTGCGCGGCTCGCCGACAAGTTGACTGCCCATGGCCTGCAAATCGTCACGGGCGGGACGGACAGTCACATTGTTGTCGCGGACCTTCGTTCACAAGACGCGACAGGAGCCGAGGTTGAAGAACGGGCCATGGCCGCGGGAATTGTGGTCAACAAGAACATGGTCCCTGGTGACGAGCGTTCGGCTCGCGTGACCAGCGGTATCCGTGTGGGAACCGCTGCGATCACCACCCGCGGCTTAGGCTTGGAAGAAATGGACGTCTTGTCGGAAATCCTTGCCGACTTGATTGCCGGCGGCGATCCAAAGGGTCACCGAGCAACGATCAAGAAACTCTGCTCGGACCACCCGCTCCCCTAGCAAATGGGGCAGGAGAGGCCGCGTAGATCCAGATAACGGGCCCAATCGACGGAAACTTCAAGATTGTTTTTCCGACACAATCCGCGATTTCCATGGCGCGATCCCTTAGGAAACGCGCATGAAATGGAACGATAAAGTCTACTCGCAGCTGATCGAAGAGCACCCAGACCTCGAGGCGAAGCCCGAGTCGGTGGCGATTGCTGTTGCAGCCCTGAAAGCCAACCCAGAGATCACGCCAGATGAGATGCGCGCGCTCTCGAAGCAAACCGGCGTGCGTATCGCCGGCCGCGCACTCGGTAGTGCACGTCAGTTGTTGGGCCTCGGTGCAGGCACCAAGAAGAGCACCAAGAAGAAGGGCAAGAAGCGCGGCCGTCCCGCGGGCTCGGGCCGCGGACCAGGTCGTCCGCCGGGTTCGGGCCGTGGCCCGGGTCGCCCTCGGAAGACCGACAACGTCGGTGGCTCCTTCGACGATCTGCTTTCGACCATGCGTCAAGTGCAGAACGACCAGCAGCGGATGCGCAAAGCCTTGGAGCAAATTCAAGACGCCGCCGCCCGCGCGCTCAACGGCTGAGTTCCTAGGGCGTCCCGTTAAGGGTCAGCCCTACGTGAATCAGCTCAGCAAGAGCGTGTGTTCGAAACGCCGCACGCTCTTGCTCGCCCCCCCCCCGACTCAACGTCGGTAACAGACGAATCGCGTCCAGGTGCGAAAGTCGGCCCGCTCCGGATCCTCGGAAGAAGCGAACTTACGCTGCACCGATGCAAGCGCGTCTTCGGGGATAACCTGAACCATCGCGGCTCGGAGTTCTTCAGCGAACTCTCGGTCCGCTTTGCCCCGCGGTGCGCGCACAGGCAAGACGACCGCACGCGCTCCCGCACCAAAGAGCGCCTGAACGCCCGCGTTGGGCGGTGAACCCGCGGTCCCAGCGAGGGATCGAACCGGCTGCCAAATCGCCACCGCGGAACCCTGCAGTTCAAGACGCATCAGGTCAGGCAGCGTGAGGTAGCCATCCGCTTGCTCCCAAAGTGGCGCCTCGGTGGACGCTTCGCCCGCGCCGAGGAACCAGCCAGAGAGCCCGTCTCCCCACGCTGCCCCCACTCGAGGAACTGCGACATGCAGGACCGCCAGCTCGCGAAGCTCGCCCGCCTGACTCGTGCTCAACAATGCCGGCTCGGTCGCCAGCGTCTTGGCAGTCGCTGCTTCTGCCCCATCCGTGGACTCACGGCTCGCTGGCTCCCGGACCTCTGATCCCGAAAGCACAGCCAGCGCCATC
>CBESZZ010000526.1:0-3401 GCA_965534055.1 uncultured bacterium
CACTACCACGACCTCGGCAAGCTGCTGTTCTCGTTCGCGATGTTCTGGACGTACACGAACTTCAGCCAATACATGCTGATCTGGTACGCCAACCTGCCTGAAGAGACCGCGTTCTATCAGCATCGTCTGCACGACGGCTGGGGGTTCGTTGGCGTCGCGCTGATCGTCGGCCACTTCGCTGTGCCCTTCGTGTTCCTGATGTCACGCCACGTGAAGCGCACCGGCGCAACGTTGGCCATCGGCTCAGTGTTCCTGCTGTTCATGCACTGGGTGGACCTGCAGTACCTGATCATGCCCAACATGTCCGGCCACGGCGGCGCGCACGCGACCGACGGAGCCGCGGCTGCAGGAACAGGTGGCGCAGCTGTGCCACACGCAGCAGACCAAGCGGAACACCACGCCACGTGGTTGACGCACCTCAACCTGTTCGATCTCACCACCCTGCTCGGAGTCATGCTCCTGATGACGGGCGTGACCATCCGCAACCTGCGCGCGCATCCGATCGTGCCGGTTCGCGATCCCCGCCTTAACGAAGCCCTCCGTTTCGAGAACTTCTGATCCCATGAGCGCCTCCAAGCCAGTCGACCCAAACGAAGAAGTCGCCAAGATCGACCCGGAGAACGAGATCAACGCCAAGGTGGTCCTCACCTGGGGCGTTGTGTGTCTCGTCGCCTTCGTGTTCTGCCTCTGGCTGCTCAATCTGGTGTTCCAGGACCGCATTTTTGCCGAGCGTGAAAAGAAGACCGAGGCCGTCGGCACCGAGCTCATGGAGCTCCGGCACCGCAATGAGGTGGTCCTAAAGGGCCAGCAGGAAGAAGGCTTCCAAGGCATGACCATCGAGCAAGCGATGGAGCAGCTCAGCAACAAGTAGACTCAACGCCCCCCTGGGCATCGCCGTCGCCCTGCCACGAAATTCGCCACAACCCACATTCGCTCTCCTCCCATGAAAACCAACCCAAACCGAGCCCTTCGCAGCGTCGGCCACCTTGCAGTGGCTGTGGTTCTGGGTTGCGTCATGGGCGCGAATGCCGAGGCGCAATCCTCAATGGGCGCGGTCCAGACAATCGACGAGCGCACGCAACCCATCGACAAGCTGGGCGTCCAGGTCCCCCGTGATTTGCAGTTCTTGGACAGCCGGCGCTACCCGCTGAAGCTGGGCCAGTTCTTCCCGGGCGATCGGCCACTCGTGCTCAACCTGGGCTACTTCTACTGCCCCCGAGTGTGCGGCGAGGTGAGCATGGCTCTGGCCCGCACGATCAACGAACTCGATCTGAACATCGGTGACGACTACCAGGTCCTCACGCTGAGTTTCGATCCCAAGGAAACCGAGATCGAGGATCTCGCTCGGGACAAGAAGGACGCATTCCTCAACCTGGTCGCGAAGCCGAACGCCGCCAAGGGCTGGCATTTCGCCACGCCAAGCGACGATCCAGAGCACACGAACGACGCTCGGAAGCTGGCCGAAGTAACCGGCTTCCCGTTCGTGTGGAACGAGAACTTCGGCATCTTCGATCACCCGCCGATGCTGGTGTTCCTGTCAGCGGAAGGTGTTGTGACACGGCAGCTCAGCCTGCAGGGCGGACAGTTCTCCGTGAGCGACGTGCGCATGGCGTTGATCGAAGCCGGCGACGGCACGGTAGGCACGTTCTGGGACCAACTGGTGTCTTCGTGCTTCACCTACGACCCAAGAGACGGCAACTACAGCGTTACCGCATGGACTGTCATGCGCATCGGCGGGGTGATGACCATCCTGTTTCTCGGCGGGTTGATCGCCGTCTATTTGCTCCGTGAACGCCGAAACCGGCGGATTCAACTCGCCCCCCTCGCGGCCGGAGCTTCTCCCAGTCATGGCGCCTCAACGGTCCCACCATTCACGTCTTCCTGACCGCGCATCCAGTGATGTTCATCCAAGACCAACAAACGCCGCAGACGCCTGAAGCCGGCCCGCCCGCAATCACGAAGCTTTCGGAGACGGACGCCCAAGGACAGCTGCCGATCGGCGCCTCCAACTTCGTGGAGGACTTCGACGGGCTGTTCTACTTCACGATGTGGACGTGCATCTTCTTCTTCGTCCTCATCCTGGTCATCCTGCTCTACTCGGTGGTGAAGTACCGCCGTAAGACGATTGACCAGCCGGCAGCGTCCAACGTCACGCACAACACCACCCTTGAGGTCGTGTGGACTGTCATCCCCTTGATCATCGTCATGGTGATCTTCGCCTGGGGTTGGAAGGGAAGCCTGGACATGCAGGTCGCACCCGCAGACGCCATGCCAATCAAGGTGCAGGCGAAGCAGTGGAACTGGACCTTCACCCACCACGCCGACACCGTCGCATCGCCTAACGAGTTTTGGTGCGTGATCGATCGCCCGGTGAAGCTCGAGATGTACAGCACGGACGTGCTGCACAGCTTCTTCCTGCCCAACATGCGGCAGAAGCGCGACGTGCTCCCCGGCCGCTACCAGATCCTTTGGTTCACGCCGACCCGCATGGGCAGCTACCGCTTCTTCTGCACCGAGTACTGCGGTGACAAACATTCAGAGATGAACGGCATCTGCCACGTCGTGACCCAAGCGGAGTACGACGAGCGACCGTGGGACGTCTGGGATCCAGACCAGCCCCTCGCCATGGGCGAGCGCTACTACTCCGGCTACTGCGGCTCTTGCCACAGCCTCGACGGTTCTCCAATGACCGGCCCGTCGTTCCTCAACCTGTCCCAAAGCTGGGGCCAAAAGAAACAAGTTGCGGTGTTCGCTAGCGCGCGAGACTCGAACCCAGAGAACGTCGAGATCACCATCGACGAAGAGTACGTCCGCGAATCCATGCGCAAGCCGCAGGCCAAGACAGCCCTCAAGGATGACGGTTCGCCATGGGCCTACAGCGGCATGGCCGTGCACGGCGAAGACATGGTTCCGGATGATCGCATCTCGGTGATTTTCGAGTTCATCAAGTCGATCAAGGATCGCTCATGACCACCACCACTCCAGCCGTTGAGGTCGCGAACAAGCCGGCCGAACGCGAACCCGATTACCTGCGCTGCAGTTCGGGCTTCAAGTCTTGGGCCTTCACCCTCGACCACAAGCGCATCGGACTGATGTACTTGATCGGGGTCAGCTTGGCCTTCCTGGTCGGTGGCACGTTGGCGTTCCTCGTGCGCGTCCACCTCTGGGAACCAGACGGTGTTCTGTTCACCTCCGCCCGCTACAACCAGGTGTTCACGCTGCACGGCGTGTTCATGGTGTTCATCTTCATCATCCCCGCGATTCCAGCGGCGCTTGGCAACTTCGTGTTGCCATTGATGTTGGGAGCCAAAGATGTGGCGCTGCCGCGACTCAACCTGGTGAGCTTCTACCTGTGGCTCACGGGCACGATCATGGCGCTCGCGTCGATCGTGATTGGCGGT
>CBESZZ010000527.1:0-3392 GCA_965534055.1 uncultured bacterium
GAAACTGGATGCAGGCGATTGGCGCGGAGCGCGCACCGAGCTGCTCGATCTCGTGCGCAACTTCGAGAACTCCTCGACTGCCCAAGCCGCGCGACTGCCCGTGCTCTTCACGTCTCGGCCGCCCGGTGCGCGCATTCTGCGCAACGGCAAGCCGCTGACCACCGGTGGCGACGCTGAAATCGCCGTCACCAGCCCAGCGGTCGTGCTTTGCCCGCTTGGCGACAAGAGTGCCTACACCTTCGAGCTGGCCGGCTTCCAGGAGGCGACGTTGCGGGTTGATCCTCAACGCGCCGACGAAGCGGAAGTGCGCATGACCGTCATCCCGGTCCGCAAGATCACGATGCAAGGAACGGTGCAGGGGCCAATTGGCGCCGGCGGTGGTGCTCTCGCAATGGGCTTGCGCGGTGGCCGCATCGGCATTGTGCCTTCACTTACGGCTAAGCCGTTGGACCCACCGGTCGAACTGCCAAGCCTCGATTCGTTGGAAGGAGCTCCGGTCCTCGCGGGTCCAGACGTCTACTTCCGCACGACCGGCGGAGCTGTTTACAAACTGCGGATTGACAGCGGTGCGACAGCGCCGGGTTGGCCGAAGCAGCCCACATACGGCGCGGCAACAGATCCGGTGATTTCTGCAGGTCGTTTGGTGTTCGTGGATTCCCGCGGCTACCTGATTTGCATGGACCGTGGCGACGGCAAGAGTCTTTGGGAGCTGCCGCTGGGTGGTAGCCCGGTTGCCACGCCCGTGGTCGAAGACCGCAAGGTGATGGTCGCCACCGAATCCGGCGTGATCCACGTCGTCGACTTGATGCGCGGCCGCGTGCTCAAGCGCTTCAACCCGCCGTCCCCAGTGACGACGAGGGTCTTCTGGCGTGAGGGCGTGCTCGTGTTCGGCGGTCAAGACGGCAAGGTCCGAGCGTTCGATTCAACGCGAGATCGGTTCCTCTGGGTCGTGGACATCCAGCGCGTGCCCCGTGCCGACGATCTTGCAGTGACCCGTCACGGACTCGTGGTGCCCCATGGCGATGACCAGCTCTCGCTTCTTGCATGGACCGACGGCCGTGCCCGTGCAACCGCCAAGTTTGACGGCGTGCTCGAGGACGGACTGACCCTCTCCGGCGATCGAATCTTCAGCGTCCTGCGACGCGGTGAGAAGTCGACTGGCCTATTCAACCTCATGCAGGTTCGCGATTTGGAGACCCTGGAGTTGCTCTGGGAGTTTCGAGATGGCGGCTTGTTCGTCGGGCGTATCGCCACCGACGAGTCTCTTACGTTCTTGCCCGATTCAAACGGCGAAGTGGTGGTGTTCCGATGAATCTCCTGCAGCGACTTAAGATTTGGAAAGAGCTGAAGCGACTCGAGCAGCGAGCGCGTCAGAACCCATCTCCTTCGACGTTTGTCGATCTGGGGCAGGTCTACATCAACATGGGCGTCTGCGATCGAACGCTGGCCGTTGCCGATGAAGGTCTGGCCTTGTTCCCGGAGTCGCGTGAGCTCCGCAAGCTGCGCAAGTTCGCGAAGAAGCACCAGCTCAACCGCCGCGTTGAAGAAGTGCGCACCAAGATCAACAAGTCGCCGACGGCTGGCTCGTATCGGGAGTTGGCGTCGCTCTACCTGGAGCTCGGTGACTTCGGAGCCGTTCAAGGGACGTGCGAAGAGAGCATTCGACGCTTCCCTGGCGAGGACAGCGCCTACCGCATTCTCGCCCGTGCGAAGCTGACGAACTTCTACCGCGATCTCTCTGCGCGAGATGGCATTGAGGCGGTTCAAAACCTGCAGCGCACTGTCGAACTCGATCCAAAGAATTCGAAGGCGCATCAGCTGCTCGTTGAAGTGTTCTACCGCGTGGGGGTCTTGGATCTCTGCAAGCAACACCTCGAGATCCTGACGAAGCTGGACGCAGAGCAGTCCTACATCGACATGATGAACAAGCAGTTCGCGTCGTCCAAGACGCGCGATGCGGGAGTCGGTGAGGACTTCGAGTCGGCGTTCCACAACGCTGAGGCCAAATCGGCCCTGATCAACCGTCCGGTTTCGATCGAGCGGCCGAAGGCATCGAGCGACGACACGATGGGTCGCATTCGTGATGCTCTTGCCGAGCTGGCAGACCGCGATGGCGTCCGCAAGGCCACCTACATCAAGGCCTCAAAGGCGTTGGTTAAGGGTGAGATTCGGGACGGCAAAGACGCATTCCTGCGAGTGGTGCGCGTGATGGCCAAGGCCTCGCAGCGCTACACGCGACGCCTCGACATCGGCAACTTCAACAAAGGCGTGATCGACGGCGACTTCGGTCACATCTGCATCTGCTCCTACGGCGACGTTGTCGCCGCGGTGCAGTGCGACAAGGGCACGGTGCTCACCGAGGTTCTCGTGGATCTACAAGAACTCGTGGCCGGTTCCCTCTACCTCTCAGGAGTGAAGTCATGAGCGACATCCAAAGCGTGATTTCTGATCTCAGCATGGCTCCAGGAGTGAAGGGCGTGGCAATTGTCACGACCGACGGACTCATGGTCAGCGAGCTGCTAGGCGAGCGATTCACCGACGACGTTGTCGCCGGCCTGACCTCGTTCTTGCTGACTACGACCTGGCGTTGCCTCAGTGAGGGCAACATGGGTCGCATGCACCGATGCGAGATCCACTCGACCCACGGCAAGGTTCTGCTCTCCGAAGTAGAAAAGTCGTGGCTCGTGGTCCTGATGGATCAATTCGCCGACGTCGAGCTAGCGAAGCCCGAAATCGACGACTGCACCCAGCATCTGCGGCGCCTGACCAAGGTCGACGCGTCGTGATCCCTTCTCTCCGGTCGTCTACGTCCAACTTCACTCAAGGCTCGTCGCAAGATCGTCCGATGAGCTATTCGACCTCAGTTTTCGGCACACCTGCCGGGAATCTCACCGTCATCGCAACCGCATTTCAGCGCTAAACCCATGGTCCAGATCAACTTCGCACTCAAGGAAGTCAACTGCAAGATCGTCTTCTATGGACCAGGGATGAGTGGCAAGACCACGAACCTTGAAATCGTCCATCAGAAGGCACCCGAGGAGAACAAAGGTGAACTGACGTCGATCTCGACGGACGGTGATCGCACCTTGTTCTTTGACTTCATGCCTCTCGACCTCGGCAACGTGGCCGGGATGCGCACCAAGTTCCAGCTCTACACCGTTCCTGGCCAGGTCTACTACAACTCGACGCGGAAGCTCGTGTTGCAGGGTGTCGATGGGGTCATCTTCATCGCTGACTCTGATCCCGCGAAGATCGCGGAGAACATTCAGAGCTACGAGAACCTCATCGAGAACATTCGGGAGTACGGCAAGGACATCCGCGAGTTGCCGCACGTCATTCAGTACAACAAGCGAGATCGGCCCAACGCGATGTCGGTTGCCGACCTCGATGAG
>CBESZZ010000528.1:0-3388 GCA_965534055.1 uncultured bacterium
GCTCTTTGTCGAACTTGATCTCGCCCGTCACGGGATCAGGGGCCGATTCCACAGCGGGCTTTTCAATCTTCGGGGTCTCCGGCAGATCGACGGGCTTTTGCTCTTCGTTGGCTTTTGGCCAGAGGAAGAAGGCGCCGGTTCCTGCCGCGAGGAGCAGAATAAGAAGCAGAGCTGCGCTACCAGATTCGAGGCGTGCGCGGCGGGGTTGGACAGTTCGTGGGCTGTTCATGAGTCTTGGACGCGGCGGCCGCATCGGTTGTTCGGTCGAATCGTGCTGAGCCGCGTTCCGGGCGCGAGCCATCGGAACGTGCTTTCTGGGCAATGGGAGAAGAGCACAAGACTAGTCCCAGGGCGAGGGGGTGTGGGGAGCACGCATTGGATCGCTTCAAAGCGGGACGCATACGGTTGGACCCACCGTGAGACTCCGTGTTTCGCCGGCGTCGCTGGAGCAGCTACCAAGGGGACTTGGTGTAGTCGCTCCGCAAGAACTCCCGGGCCATGGCCAGCGGATACCACTCCCGGGGGATGGTGACGTAGGAGAACTGCAACCGGGAGCCGTTGTCCAGCCAGAGCTTGGCGCCCTGGGTTCCCGCCCATTGGATTGCCACCGAGAACTCCCGAACCGTGACGGTGGGCAGAGGGAGCTTCGCCCGTGTCCATGTACCTGGTGTTAGATCGAACTCAAACTCACCAAGCTTGCCGATCATGCCCGTGTAGGGCGGATCCAAGAGCACAGTGATCTTCTCAATCCCCTCGCCCCGAACGTCGAACTCAAACGAGTTGGTGGCGTTCGCATCGACGTCGGCTGGAAACGAGAACACCTGGTGGACGTTGAAGCCATGCGGCTGCGTTTTCTCGACTTCTACACAAAGGGAGCGCGCTCCTTCGGTCTTGATCGTGGAGTCGCCCAGAAACTTCAAGCGTCCTTGGCCTGGTGTTAGATAGGTCCACCATCCCTCGCTTGGCCAAGCGCCCATCGCGCCAAACTCGAAGTTCCAGTCGTTGACCGCATCGTCGTGACGCAATTCTCGGGGGCGAGTTTGCTCGAGGTGATGCAGCCGATATTCGAAGGTCTTGCTCAGATGCAACAGCATCGCATCGGCGGCTGCGTTTTCGCCGCGATGTCGAAGCACGCGCGCTTTCTCGAACCGAACGGAGTCTGCAAGAGAAAATCTCGTGCGCCAAGAGGTCAACGGAAATGGGTAGGCGATTCCCTGAGCTTCGGCTTCGAGCAGCGCGTCGAACCCGCGATCTGCAGCGTCAAGATCACCGGCGGCAAAGCTCAGTCGTGCGCCGAAGTATTCGGTGATTTGAGGAGTCTCACCGCGCGCCACCAAGAGAGCGTGCAGCTTGTGCATGCGCGCCAACGCTTCTGGGGATGGAGTGAAGTAATCCGGGCCGCTGTCCAAGTTGACCCCGAGGATGGCGATCAAATGCTCGGTCGTCCAAGCGGCTTTCACCGCTGCGGCATCAGGCCACGGGACGTCCGTGCCCATTTGCAGGACCCGCGCACCTGCTCGAGCAAGCAGGACTTCCTGCAGCGGTTTGTGGAACGTGCCAATGACGAGTACCAAGCGCTTGCCCGGATGCGTCTGCATCAACTCGACGCAGTTCTGCGCAATGCCGCGGTCGCGTTCGTTGGCAAAACTCGGCGCATCTTGGTCTAACAGCTTCAAGTGCTCTGCTGAGCGTTCCTTGCTGTTGAGTTCTTGCCAGTCTTCCGTGTCCTGACCGTTCATCGGGACGCCGTTGGCAAACCATGGCCGGGGGACCGGCTGCCCGGCGGCGAGAAGATCTCGCAGTGACCGGCTTTGGCTAAGTGCCTTGCGTTCTTCTTGACGGTCCCAGGCGAGGATGTCTTTGTAGTCGACGCCGTGCACCGGGATCCCGTGCGCCCGCGCGAAGGGCACCGCAACCCCCTGTGCTTCATAGGTGGAGGTGTGGAAGCGACCGGCCGCGAACCATGTCGGATGGGATTCAACCGCAACGACATCTGGTTTCGCTGCGGCTAGCGCGGCGGCAATGTGCGCGGGCGTGTAGTGCGGCCCCATGAACATGCCTGGCGCGTGCTGGGTGCCGAGAACGAGCACCTCAAATGCATCGGCGGCAGGCTCGACCTTCTGCTCCGCGGTTGCTGTCCGCGGATCAGTCTGTGGTTCATTCTGTGCCCTGAGGCCCATCCAAGGGGTCAAGCCGACGATGGCCAGGGCCGTGCAGCAGCTTACCTTCCGGTGCGAACGGTTGGTCACGCTTGGGGATCGTGTTGGTTCAGGGTGAAGTGTCGGCTGGTTCATCGAATACTCCATACGAATGCGGTGAAGGGTCCGTGAATATATGGGTAGGACCGGGCCAAGCGCGAACTCGGCCAGCGGACACTATGCTGATGACCGCTTCGGCCCCTCTAGACGTTTCCCTCTGCCATGCCTTCCAATTATTCGATGCGCGTCCCCACACGGTTGGGGCATCTTTCGGTTCTCTCGTTGCTGTTGTGTTGCATCGGCGGTACGGCTTCCGCGCAAATTGGCGAAGCTCCGCTCTTCCGTCGTGGCGGAGATGTGGTCTTGGCACCGCCGCACGGTGCCGCCGACCTCAACGACCAGCTTCGTCGCTTGCTTGCGGGGCCGACGTCTCGGGAACGGCAGCTCGGTTGGGGTTCTGCCGTACCGCCGGGACTGGTCTTGCACGACACGAAGCTCGACGCCAGAGGGCGCCTGCTCGTGAATCTTCAGGCGGCATCAGAGCTGGATCACATCGTCGGTGCCCAGCGCGAAGATGCGGTGGAGCAATTGGTCAAGACCGCATTGCGCGCCTGCAGGACCCACGGTGTCCCTGTTCATGGCGTGACGCTGTGGCTGTCGACGCCGAGGAATCCCGCGGGAAGTGCTTGGCCCCCTGTGACATCGTCCGCGGGTCTCGGTTCTTCCGTGCAGGCGCAACGCGCGCATGGCAGCAACACGTCAAGAGCCACAGGGCCTTCGGGTCAAGGCGCCTTGTCGGGTTTGACCATCGCGGTCTCTCCTGGCCACGGTTACTACTGGCACTCGACGTTGGGCTGGACAACACAGCGGCCGTTGATCGACGGGTTGGTCGAGGACGTGCACACCAACGAAATCGCAATGCGTTGGTTGATCCCCGCGTTGGAGAACCTTGGTGCACGAGTTTTGTCGTGTCGCGAACGCGGTGAAGCGGCGCAAGATCTCATCATCGACAACGATCAGGGCGCGCCGCGCTACGTCGAGACTGGCGGTTGGACGACGTCGTCAGCTTCTGGCTATGGCGGGTTGGGGTATCGCTTCGCCTCGACGTCGAGCACATCGACTGCGACGGCGACATGGGAAGCGCCGGTTCAGCGAGCTGCGGAGTACCCGGTGTATGCGTTCTTCCGCGG
>CBESZZ010000529.1:0-3386 GCA_965534055.1 uncultured bacterium
CGAAGCGGACGACTCCTACATCCTGATCGCGAGCATCTACCGACGGACCGGCAAGTACGACGAAGCCATCGAGTACCTGGAGATGGCCATGGAGTCCGACCCGGACAAGACCGAGTACTGCGAGAAGAACATCGCGAACTACATGAAGCTCAAAGCATCCTCGGAGAAGGCCAAGAAGGACGCGGCCAAGAAGAAGCCAGACGGCAAGAAGGGCTAGCGCCCGCCGCGGACCGAAAGGCCCGCCGCACCAGGCCAACGCGTGACGCGCGGCCTTAGCTCTTCGCGCGGCCGAGCGAATCGAGCCGCGTGAGGGCGTCGAACGCACCCCGCAGCAACGCACCCAGCGGCTTCTTCGCGTCGCTTGCCTGCCACTGGTTCATGGCGACGTCGAGCGCGACGAACACCGCGCCGACCAGCACCGAAGCTGCATCCTTGTCCTTGCGAGGCAGGATCTTTCGCAGGGCATGGGTGAGCTCTGCGCGCGCGCGGAGCTCCGATTCGACCGCGGCCGCGTGCAGTGCTTCGGTTGCGAAGATGAACTTCACGCGGGCCAACTGAAACGAAAGGTCGGCGTCGTAGCGACTGGCCATCGTCTCGATGAACGCATCGCGCAGCGCATCCAGGGGTGGCTGCCGACGCAGTCGATCACCGAGCGCTTCCTCCAGCGCGACGTCGTGTTCGTCCCAAAGGACGAGATCCTCCTTCGTGCCGAAATGGCGAAAGATCGTCGAAGGCGCCATCCCCACCTGGTCCGCGATCTCCTCGACCGTGGTGCCCAAGAAGCCTCGGTCTAGGAACAGAGCTATGGCCGCTCTCTGCGTCTCGCGCATTGCTCGGTGCCGGTTTCGCTGTCTGAGGCTGGCCATGCCGAGATCCTACCGGCAATCGCATCTCCCGCCTATATTGCGAGTGACTTGCAGTTTCGGTCAGAGTTGCATAGTGTGCAATCCATGACTTCCCACACAGAACCAGGCCCCCTCGCGCCCAATCAGGAGCGGATCCAGAGCCTCGATGTGATCCGAGGCGTGGCGGTGTTCGGAATCCTGGTCATGAACGCCGTGTCGTTCGGCCTGCCTCTCGAGGCGTACTTCGACCTGCGAGCCGGGGGCTTCAATTCCCTGTCCGACCAGTTCATCGGAATCACGGGCGAAGTCCTCGTGGCGCGCAAAGCGATGGGTCTGTTCTCCCTGCTGTTCGGCGCGGGAGTCGTGCTGTTCGCAGCCCGCGCCGCCGCCAAGGGAAGACGCTCTGTCCGGCTAAGCCTTTGGCGCAACGTCTTGCTGCTCGGCATCGGCATCGCGCACGCGTGGCTTTGGGAGGGCGACGTGCTGATCGTCTACGCCCTGTGCTCTCCGATCGTATTGGCGCTGCGCAACCTACCGGTGCGGGTGCTGCTTTTGGGCGGGCTGCTCGCATGCTGGTCGCCAGCAATCGTTGGTGGACTGGCGAGCGTGACGGTTTCCGGCGCGACCTTCCAATCCATGAGCCTCAGCGACTACGAGGCGTGGTTTGAGCTGTGGTTCGTTGCCGACGTCTTCGCGCGCGCGTTCGGCATGATGCTTTGCGGCGCCGCACTGTTTCGCGCGGACGTGTTCAATGATTCGACCGCCTCGCCCTGGCCAGAGCGCCTCGCGCTCATCGGGTTGCCCATCGGGCTTGCGCTCTGTGGCCTGGGCGTGTCTCTCCAGCTGAACTCTGACGACAGCTTGCGAGACACCCTGCTCAGCGAATCAGCCGGCGTGATCGGCACTCCACTCGTCGTTGCGGGCTACATCAGCATCTTGCTCGTCTGGGCCCGTCGTCCCGCGACTTGGTTCAAGTCACGGGTCGCTGCGGTCGGCAGAATGGCGCTCACCAACTACCTGACCCAAACGTTGCTCGGCGTGTTCGTGCTCGGCGCGATCGCGGAGCACGTCACCATGTCGCGCACCTTGGTGTTTGGCTTCGTGGTGTCGGTCTGGTTCGCGCAGTTCGCGTGGTCGAAGCCTTGGCTCACCTACTTCCGCTTCGGCCCCGCGGAGTGGCTCTGGCGAAGCGCGACCTACCTGTCGTGGATGCCGTTCAGGCAAGCCGCCGCGACAACGGCGCCCGCGTCAGCGCCGGCCGAGTGACGCCAAACGATCGCACGCGTCATCCAAGATGGCTTCATCGACCGCGAAGTGGAAACGCATCGTCTTGACGCCGGCCGCATCGCTGTGGAAGAGATGACCGGGCACGGCGTTGACGCCGATGTTCTCGATCATTTGCAGCACAGCCTCGTGCGGATCCAGCGTGGGCCAAATCGCTGAGTAGTCCGCGAGGACGTAGTAGGCGCCTTCCGGTTGGGTGAACCGAAACCCACCCTGCGTGAGCGCGCGGCAGAACCGGTTGCGCTTCTTCTCGTAGCTGGCCTGCAGCTCGGAATAGAACGACTGCGGCAACTCTTGAACCGCCCGAGTCACAGCGCGCTGCATGGGACGGGCGACACAGACTTCCATCTGATCGAAGGAGCGACCAATCTGCTCGATCACGTCGCTGGGGCCGCCAACGTAACCCACGCGCCAACCGGTAATGGAGAACGTCTTGCTGTAACTCGAAAGCGTGAGTGTTCGCTCCGCCAAACCAGACAGGGTCGCGGGCGGCACGTGCTGCTTGCCGTCGAACACCATGTGCTCATAAACCTCGTCGGTGATCACGAGACACCGTGGCCAAGGTCGCAGGGCTTCGGCAATCGCCTCGAGCTCCTGAACCGTGAACACCTTCCCGGTCGGATTCGCCGGCGTGTTGATCACCACCGCACGCGTGCGTTCGGTCAGCGCGCTGCGCAAACGGTCGATGTCGAGCGCCCAAGTCCCCGGCTGTAGCGGCACCGCAACGGGCGTTGCGCCCAGGAGTCTGATCTGGGTTCGGTGGTAGCTGTAGAAGGGCTCGAACAAAACCACTTCATCGTGCGGTTCGAACAGCGTGAGACCAAGCGCGGTGAATGCACCACTACTGCCAGACGTCACGGAGACGTTTGCAGCCTCCCACGGCAAGCCGTAGCGCTCACGCGCAGCAGCCGCAATTGCTTGGCGCAGCTCCGGCACCCCGGCGTACGGCGTGTAGACCTGACGATCACTCTCGATCGCGGCCTGCAACCCTTCTGCGAGCGGCAGCGGCATGTCGGTGTCGCACACCCCCTGACCCAAGTTGATCCCGCCGTCGACCGCGTCGATGACGGCCGTCAGCGCGCGCAGCGGATTGTCCGCCGCAAGGTGCAGGGCTCGTGTGGCGGCACGATCGAACGGTCCCGAGAGCTGGTTGTTGGGTTCGGTCACGCTTTGGTTTCCGGAGTCTTGGTCGCAGTGCCCGACGCCGTGTTGCCAGCCGCCGCGGCCGCGGGCTCGACGGGGTTTTTGGCGAGGTTC
>CBESZZ010000530.1:0-3380 GCA_965534055.1 uncultured bacterium
TGCCGCCCTTGCCGTTGCCTTTGCCGTTTGTCTTCCCGGCCGGAACGGCGTCTGCTACACCCATAGAGTCCCACAGGGCGCCGGCGATGTCATCCAATCGCGCAGGGTCTCGCTGCTCAGCAAGCAGCGGCGCAAGAACCCGCGACGGCGCGCGATCCATACGGAACCCTTTCGGCGAGATCGCACCTCGGCGCGCAAGCTCGCGCAACGTTTTCACCGGCAGCAGGTTCGCGATGAGCCACTCCAAAGTGAGCGTGCCGTTCTCCTCTAAGATTCGCGCAGTGAGCTTGGACATCGCGCGCGTGCGACGCGCGTTCACGCCCTGCGACTCGGAGGCTTTGGCTGAATCCCGTTTCGCACCGGCCGAGCTGCTGGACTTCGATTTTGGAGCGATCGAATTCCGTGGGTTCGAGCGCTTGCTCGAAGCAGTCTCCGTGGACCCTTCCTCGGGAGTCTCGTCGGAGCTGCTGTCGACCGACGCGTCGACATCCTCGGGTTGGCCGCCCTCCGAATCCGGCGACTTGGGTTGCTCGCTCTTCACGACGCCGTCTCCAGCGCGATGATTCGCGCGGGCAAGACGGTTTCGCCAAGGCATCGGCGATGGGAGTGGTCGGTAGAGCCGTGGCTCACAGCCCCATCCCCACTCGAATCCACGCCACGGGCAGCGGCCCAAACGACAGCAGGCGATCGCGGAAGGCCTTGGCATCGAAAGGTCCACCCGCAGCCGCACGAGCGGCGGCCTCCAGGTCACGTATCGCCAAGAACCCCATCAGATAGGACATCGGCCGGCAGGGGTTACCAATGTAGCGGCGAACTTCCGACTCGGCGTTCACTGCGTCGAAAGCCACCTCGCGAACGAGGAAATCGGCTGCCGCATCCGGGGACATTCCGCCCCCGTGCAAGGACGCGTCGATCACGATCCGCGCCGCCCGCCACAGCCGCATGTGCAGCTGGGTGAAGCGACTTTCCACGTCGGGGAAGAAGCCTGCCTCGAACATCATGTCTTCGCAGTAGAGCGCCCACCCTTCGGAGAACACCGTCGAACGCGACAACTGGCGAAGCGGCGCAAGGGGCTGCAGCCGATGCCTCACCGTCTGCAGGTGATGTCCCGGAACCAGCTCGTGCAACGCCACGACCCTGGTCCACGTGCGGTGGTTCCCACGCATGCGATCGACGGACTGCGCTTCATCCATCCACACGGCAGGCGGACACACGAAGTAGGTCCCGGTGAACCCTTCGGGACTGCGTCGCGCGCCGCCGTAACCACCGAACGGGTAAGTGCGCGAAATCGGCCCGTCGACGTGCACGCCAATCACACCATGCCGCGCCGCCATCGGCACCGTCACGAGATCCTTCTCGAGCGTGAACTCCAGCGCCTCCTGCATCATGCGCTCGGCCATCGCCGGAAGTTCTTCCGCCGTAGGATGGTCGTCTTTCAGCATCTCGACGACGTGCCGCCAACCTTTGCCCGGCGCGATCTTCTCGGCCAGTTCGGTCAGCATCCCTTGGTGCACCGAGACCTGTTCCGTGCCGATCCGAATCAGATCTTCCGCACTGAGATCTAAACCGTGGCGGTGGCGCAACATCGCTTCGAAGCGCTCACGCGACACGGGCTGCCCGCTGTCTTCGTGCGGCCACTGCGCGTCCGCGCGGAGCCACGCGATGAACTGTTCGAGAACCAACCGATCGAGCGCGTCTTCGCCGCGGTCTGCAATCTTCAGCTTGGCGAGAGCTGCTTCCACCTCGAGAAGGGCCTCGGCAGACGGATCGTCGAGAACGACCGCCTGCATGGCGTGCAAGCTATGGCTCGCGTTGGCGGCCTTGCTGCGCGAAAGCGCGAACGCATCCCAGTCGAGACTGCCATCGACCTGCAGGTCGATGGTCTCCGCGTAGGGCCCCAGCTGCGGAGGGCCCGGAACCAGGTGTCCTTCCGGGGCCCTAACCCAGGTGTCGGGAGTCTGAGGCAGCTTCTCGCCTGCGACGATGTAGTCCCACTCCACGATGCACTCGTGCCACGCTCCATCCGCTGGAACGGTGCACTTCGCGCGAGCGACCGGCCCCCGGTGTTCGGAATGGCTGGCCATGAACTCAACCACACGCTCCCGTGGACTCTCCTGCGCGTCGCCCTCTGGCTTTGGAACACGCAACGCGCAACGCAGCACACGGAACGCGCCAAGGTCGACTTCACCGTGGTGCTCGTTCGCTTCGAAGACCCGTGCACTCAACGCGTCGGCCGCTGTCAAACGCACAAACCGCGCGCCAAGCCGAGGCCGCATCGACGCCGCGTCATCTTCGTGGCGAAGCACCTTGGCTTTGCCAAAACTCTCCGCGTCGCCACCAGGGACCTGGACTGGGAGCGGGTCTGGTCGACCGTAGGGCGTGCGCTGCTCGTAGCTGCGAGTCACCGAGTCGCTGCCGTCCTGTACCGACAGCCAAACCAGCACTTCCTTGGCCACGCCCGATCCGGCCGGGCCGATCAAGATGAGGCGCCAAGGCACTTTGCCCGGAGGTCGCTCGGCTGCGACGCGCAAACGGAATGACAGCGCATCGATGGTCAGCTCCCCTTTGGTGTGACGAATTGTCGTCACTTCACCAAGGCGGCTCCCACCATCGGCAACCTCCTCCGAACGAACTTCGGGAGGCAGCCAGCTTTGCAAAACCCAGTCGCCACCAGCTTCGGACTCGGAGATCTCCAGCATCACGTAGCCCGAAAGCTGGTTCTTCGAGAGAGTTACGGGCCCTGGCCGAAAGTTCGAGGGATTGAAGTCCACCATCAAACTTGGCTCGGCGGCGTCGGGCTTCTGTCCAACGAGACCATGAGCAGCGGCCGCGACCACCAGACACCAACGAAGAACGCACGCAACCTGTCGCATGCCGCGGCATCCTACAGGACGGTGCGCGCCGGAGCCCGAACTCTGTGGCGCAGTTCCCGGGCAGGACGCGGGGTACGCAGCTCTGAAACGCCGTGCCGCATTCACACCGGTTGACTCACCCAGTCCGCCGAGAACCCAGCGGCATCGAAGCCACGGTGTTCGGCTCGTCCTCGATCGAGGGGCAACAACAGCAGACTCGAAGCACGCGACCTGCTAGCCCCCCGATGTCACCGGCCACATGGGCTGCACCGGGAAGCTTGGAAACGCGCGGTCGTCGATCTGTAGTTCAACGCCTTCTTGTTCGACACTGCCGGGAGCAGGCGGATCGCGCCAAGCGCGCCACGCCACAAACTCCAGGGCGTCGAAGGGGACTGCCAGGAGGGTGCCGACGCGCTGCAGGACGAAGGAGGGAAACAACATCACGGTGAGCGGATCGCCCAACACGCCTTCGTTGCCTTCTTGCGTCTTGTACACCGCGTACGTCGCGGGCAACGCAGCGATGTCGAA
>CBESZZ010000531.1:0-3377 GCA_965534055.1 uncultured bacterium
GACATGGAGGCGCTGTTGTCGCTGGAAAGCGAATACGGCGCGCTCAGTCTTGCGACCGAAGTTTCCGTCGACGCGGCCCGAGCTGTGGCCTTGCTCGGCTAGCGCGTGCTGTAGTTCACGAACTTCGAATCCCGAGTCACCGACGCGCAGGGTTGGGCGATTGTGATTGCTTGCCTTCTGCGTCGGGTTCTGAGCTTCTGAGTCGCCGAACACTTCAGCGAGCGAGAATCCGAGCACCGCCCGGTCGACCAGGGTGTAGCGGAACTTGTGGTGCGGATGCGATTCGATCAGTTCCAGAAGCTCTTGCCAGTTGGGGCCACCTTCGCCCCCACGCACAACCTGGCAACCGGCCGTCCATCGACCAACTTCCGTGCCCGTTCCGCCGGAGTGAATGTCAATCCCGAAGTTGCCGGTCTCGCGAGTCTCTCCCGGGTTCTGGTCGTGATCGAGGTCGCGGTCACGCCAAACCGTGACGGGTCCCGCCTGCACCAGCGCCGGCTGGTCGTTGTGCCTGCCACGCTGGTAGAGGTACTGCCCGTCGACCAAATGCGCGCATCCTTGGCGCTCGATCCGAGTGTCGGTGTAACAGTGGCCTGGATCGACCGATCCCTGGTATTCGCGCACTCGCGGGTTGCCACGGCGATCGATCCAGACTGCGGCGATCGTGTCGTTGTAGGCGTTGGGCTCGTTCTTGACGGCCCGGCCGTTCAGGTAGCCGCGAATGCCAAGCAGGTTGAGAGCAAGAGGAGTTCCGTCGAATTCTCCGACGCGCTGCATGACCGCGCGGTAGCGGTCGTAGAGTGCGCGTTCACTGAGCGCTTCGGGCTTGGCGGTGTCTTCGTACGGGGGGGGGATTGTTTGGCTCATGGTCGACCTCTTGGGTTGGGGTTCGACCAGGAAACGTCAGCGCGGAGTGCGCTTTGCCAATCAGATCAAGGTGTCTGGCACATTCTCCGAGGTAGGCCGCGGCTGTGGCGGTTCGAAAGGGGGGCGAATGCCTAGGTTGATCAACGGATCCTCATGCAATGCCCGGTAGACGAGTTCGCCGAACCGCAGACGCCGTTGATCTAGACCAATCATACGCCACGAATCAAAGAGGTTATTTCGAACCTCGGTCTTAAGCGTTGTTGTGGGAATGACGTTGGGAGTGGCGAGGCCGTCGCATCCCAGGACCTTGATCGGGTTGTGTTCAGGTTTGTAGCCGCAGACTGCGCGTTCACCACGGTGGTAGCAATGCACAAACATTTGGCTGGCGGCACTGAAGATGTACACCATCTGTCTCCAGAATGTTATGTCGTGGTCCAGCTCCATTTCGGTGTCGCCGACTTCCAAGGCGAAGGCAAGTTCGGCGAAACTGAACATGTTGATCCCATTTGGTGCACCATGCGCGTGAAAAACATGGGTTTGGCCGCAGGCGAACAAACCCATCGCGTCACGGACATCTTCGATCGTGCGGCACTCACCCTGTGGGTCGATTAGCCAATCGTGCATGCTGTTTGCAATAACAGAGAGAGCCTCTCTTGTGCTGCGAGTCTTCTCGAGCGGGATTTTCTCCTCCAGAGCCTGGGAAGACCCACTCCGAATTAGGCGGCCGCGTTGGATAAAGCGGGTCGCGAGTTTCAAGCCCACGCTCGCAACCTCCTCGTTGATCATCGAGGGGGCTAGCGAGCCTTTGTCGATACGCAGCATCATGCGATGCGCTTTTTGACTTGGCGTAGGGTGTTCGCCACTGCACCACTCTTCGCGAATTGCCCACTCCTCCTCCAGTGTTCGGGATCCGGGTGGATGGAAGTCAGCAATGTCATCGACCATCAGATGCCGCAGGGGCATTGAGTGAGCAAGGCACGGGTCGACAGTCTCGTCCCTGTCTAGCCATGTAAGGTCGCCGAGCACGGGTGGGTCACCAAAGAAGCGGATCGTGAGATCGAAGTCTTCTGTACCCGGCCACTGTTGGAGGGAGAAGAACCGGTAGTTGGTGGCGTCGATTCCTGTCGGAGGGGCGAGCGCATCTGGGGCCTCGACTAGTGGAGCCTCGGCTAACAAAGCCCCGGTTATTGGAGTCCCGAGTATTGGAGCCCCGATTACCGGAGCCAGAATGATTCGCCGATGTGGTCGCAGTCTCATGGAGAAGATTGCGGTGCGTGTCCGCGCCATACGAATTAGCACGGCGACTGAGTTGCTGCACGGGTCTGCCCGCCTGAAGACGCACTCGTGGATGGGCGCGTGTATTGACATGTGAATGGCGGTTCGCTTCGGTTTCCATGCCCCAGAGCTGGCGGAATCCACCGCTAGGGTTGCGCCCTTTGGCCTAATCTCGGCCGGGACGCTGGGTATGGCTGTATCCGGGTTAACCAAGACGGGCTCGTCGCTATCACCTAGATTGCAGCCAGGGATGCGATAAGAGACGCCCGGTGGAAGTCTTTGCCAGTGGGATTCGTCGCCGACGGAATTAACAATGTCTGGCGAAGATGCGATGATTTCGGTCGGAAAATTTGAAAACTCCACCGGGAATCCCATCGTCTCCGTCACGTTGCTGGGACCAAAGATCGTCAGCACGCCCGTGTTTTCGGCGTAGCTGAGCGACCATGGCCCGCACGCAAGCCCAGTTGTACCAAGCACGTCCTCGAGAGCTTCTCGCATGATTAGCAAGTATTTCTCCTCATCGTCTTGTGGATCCTCGTCAGCAAGATGCGCTGTGAGTAGTGCGGCTAGCTTCGCGAAGAGATTGAAGATGAGTTTGCAATCGGTAGAGTCTGGGAGCTCTTCGTAGGACGGCGTGAGTGTTACTTGGATGGGCATGGGTTCTCCTTCAAAGAAAGTGGTTAGGGTTCAATACTGCGCGCGCATCGAAAGCCGATGTCGAGCCTGGCGTAGGCGGTGCCGGAGTCCATGGAAGTGAGAAGGTTGAGTCCGTAGAACCTGTTGGTGACCGACCGTTGCGTCGCGTATGGAGCACTTGGCCCAACGAGGCTTCGTTGATCGAAGGTGTCGACGGTTCGACTCCGGTCTTGGTTCGATCGATGGGGCGTTTCGGTGATCTCCCACACGTTGCCCAACATCCAGTGCACACCTTCAGGTGTTGCGAGCTCCGGTAGGCTCCGCACGGGTCGCATGTTGTCGGTGTAGTAGTCCAGATCGGACAGTTGGCTCGCCGCCGTGAACGGTTCGGAGAGCGCTGGGAGAAGCCACTCTGGGGTGCGCCAGGGGTAGTCGGCACACTCTGAACCACGGGCCGCCCAAGCCCATTCAGCGAACGTTGGCAGGCGCTTGCCGCGCCATTCCGCGTACTCTGTGGCTTGTTCGAAAGAGACCCCGGACACCGGCATGTTATCTGCGGGCTGAAGCTCTCGGTCTTCTGGCCACAGTGCGGGATGGTA
>CBESZZ010000532.1:0-3373 GCA_965534055.1 uncultured bacterium
TGCACCGACGCTCCGGCAACGTTTTGGCCGGCGGCGTCTGTTACCTGCCCCGAAACGCTGCCATCACGCTCCAACACCAGCCGCACATCGCGCACCGGCAGCTTGACGTTCGCCGTCTCGCTGCGAGAGTGACCCTTCGCCCGTGCCACCAAATTGCCTTTGATACCCTGCTCGTTCGCCAGCCGAAAAGAGCCGTCCGCTGCTGTGATGGCCGATGCCTGACGACGATCAAAGGCCATCATTTCCTGCTTGAACCCGACGCGAGCGCCGTTGATCGGAGCCCCTCGATCGTCCACGACGACCCCGGTGGCGATCTGCCCTTCTTCAGCAACCAGCCGCAGTTCGGACTCGGTCTCACCAACCTCGAGGGTCAAGCGCTCTGGCTTGGACAGATGCAGCGGTGAGTGCACCGAAGCGATCCAGCGACCCGCTCGAACACCTGAGAACTCGAACGTGCCACCCGAGTCACTGCGTGCATGCAGATCATCACGTGATGAAAGCATGAACACTGTGCCGCCCCCTTCGGTGGATTTGCGCAACAGCACCCCCACATCGCGAAGCGGGGTACCGGAAGGATCCACCACCAGGCCGCGCAGGGTCGCTGCGCGCTCGGCCACCACGTCACCCACATCCACACTGCCTTCGGTGGCCTTGGTGAAGGACACTTTGGGAGCAGACTCGGAAAGCAACCAAGTGGTGCTGCGACTGGCCAAGCGGCCTCGCTCGCCAGCTTCTGCCGACTTTGGCACGCTGAACTGAAACTCCCCGCGCGAATCCGTCGTGGCCTTCGCGAGCAGCGCTGAGACAGGGCTAAGAGTCGAACTGAACCCCGGCAGTTCGAACGCTCCTGCGCCGTAGAGCAACTCCAACGACACGTCAGGAAGCGCGATGGCGCCGTCATCCACCAATCGCCCACGCACCACCAACCCGGGCTCATCGCTCAGCGTCGCGCCAGCCGGCTTCGCGTTCGACAGCTCGGTGCGCATGCCGGCATCCGAACTGGCGTTCTGAACCTTCGCCCCACCATCCACGGAGGCCGCCGACACTGGATTGGGGTCCTCGGGCTGGCTCGCCTCGCCGCCATTCCCCGTAGGGAGCGGAGCGTCATCGGATTCGCGGAGAAGCAAGAAGCCCGCACCGCCAACGGCGAGCAAGATGAAAAGCACCAAAACGAGTCGGGCCATGAGAGAGTCTGTAGAGCTGGAGAGCGTGGAGGAAGCGCGGGATTCCGCGGACAACCTGCGCCTACGCAGTCTGAGCCCAGCAACCTCCCAAAGGCAATCGCGGAGTTTGCGATCAAAGCCATGGCGGGCGAACCGACCGCTTGCCGCTACGCTTCGCCCCATGCTGCCACTGCAAGCCCTCCAGACGCGCCGCAACCAGTTGCTGGACGCGCTCCCTAACAATCAGCCCGTTCTGTTGGCCGCTGGCCGGAGACACTCGCGCAACTACCCCGAGAACTTTTGGCCCTACCGGGCGGACTCCAGTTTCCTGTTCTTGTTCGGTCCCGCGGAGCCAGGGGCATTCGCGTGGCTTGATCCCGAGAGCCGCAAGGTGGTGATGTTTCTCGACCCCCGCACCCCAACAGATGCCCTTTGGCACGGTGCGGTGCCAACCTTCGACGACATGCGGTCCAAATACGGCGTCGACGCCGTGGAGTCGGTAAACACGCTGCCGGCATTCGTGAAGCAACACGCGGCCGATCGCAAGGTGCTATCGCTGGCGATCGCCGATTACCGCACGACAGCGAAGCTTCGCGAACTGACGGGAACGCCCCTCAACTTCGACGTCGCCAGCAAAGTCGGTGCGCCGGAGCTCATTCAAGCGATCGGCAAGCTGCGCATCGTGAAGACCGAGGCCGAAGTTGCCGAGATGCGCGGCACGGCTCGCGTCACCCACGATGCGTTCGTCGAACTGATGGGCGCGACGACGGTCGGGGCCACCGAGAACGAACTAGTCGCACGACTCGGAGCAGCGTTCGCGCGCGGCGGGTGCACCAACGCTTACGGCAACATTCTGTCGGTTCGCGGCGAGGTGCTGCACAACGACACCTACAACAACACCCTGCAGGACGGCGACCTGCTGCTGGTCGACGCAGGCGCTGAAGGCGCTTCGGGCTACTGCAGCGACGTCACGCGGACGTGGCCGGCCAACGGCAAATACACCGGTGTCGCCAAGGACGTCTACGACACCGTGCTCCGCGCTCAGGAAGTCGGCGTGAACGCCGTGGTAAAGGGCGCCCGTTACCGCGACATCCACTTGGCTTCTGCACGCACCCTGGCCGAGGGGCTGATCGACCTGGGCCTGCTGAAAGGCACCGCTGACAGCTGCGTCGAAGCCGGTGCGCACGCGGTGTTCTTCCCTCACGGCCTTGGTCACATCATCGGTCTGGACGTGCACGACATGGAAGCGTTCGGCGACGCGATGGCTTATCCGCCGTCTCGCAACCGCAGCGATCAGTTCGGGTTGGCCTATCTACGCCTCGACATCGACTTGCAGCCCGGCATCGCGGTCACGATTGAGCCGGGGCTCTACTTCGTCCCGGCGATCCTGCGCAGCGAAGAGTTCCACGCCAAGTACAAGGATCACGTCGACTTCGCCAAGGCCGAAACGTTCCTCGCCATGAACGACGGACGCGGGTTTGGCGGAATTCGCATCGAAGACGATGTGGTCTGCACCGATGGCGCCCCGGAGAACCTGACCGCGTCGATCCCGAAGACTCGCGTTGAAGTCGAAGCCACCATCGGGACCCTCCTCGCCCGGTGACCGCAACACGAGACGAAACCCGTTGTAGTTGGTGCGGTGAAGACCCGGAGTACGTCCGCTACCACGATGAAGAGTGGGGCGTGCCCTCAAGGGACGAAGCCCACCTATTCGAGATGCTGCTCCTCGAGGGTGCGCAGGCCGGACTGTCCTGGATCACGATTCTGCGCAAGCGCGAGGCGTATCGTGAGTTGTTCTTCAACTTTGATCCCGAGCGCATCGCGAACCTCAATCCCGTCAAGAAAGAGCAGCTCATGCAGGATCCGCGCATCGTGCGCAATCGCCTGAAGATCAACGCGTTCGTGAAGAACTCCATCGCGTGGCTGAAGATGCGGGACGAGTCCGGTTCCTTCAGTGATTGGCTCTGGGGATTCGTCGACGACAAACCCATCGTCAATCACTTCGCCACTCGGGAAGACGTGCCGGCGATCACCGAGCTGGCCACCACGGTGTCCAAGGAACTCAAGGCGCGCGGCTTCACCTTCGTTGGCCCCACGATCATCTACGCCTACCTGCAATCCGTCGGCATCGTGAACGATCACGTGACGAGCTGCTTCCGCCATCCGGACCGCATCAAGTCACTCGGTTAGATCGAACTTCGCACGTAGCA
>CBESZZ010000533.1:0-3369 GCA_965534055.1 uncultured bacterium
AGGTCTGCGGATTCCGTCGGGAGAACGTCTACCCGTTGCAGCGGCTGTCCGTCACTGGATTGGCGTACCCCGACCGGTTCTTCATCGGTGATCGGTTGGTCGCGGTCGACACGAGCGAGGACGGCCCGGTTCCAAACCCAACCTTCCCAGCTTCGGGACTGGGGAACGTTCACGCTGCGGCGGGATCAGAGTCAATCGGGATCGTGGTGGGATTCATCCGCGATGGCGGCGGTGCCGGCACGCACTACGTCTATGTGTGGCCGACGTTCAAACTGGACGGGACGCAGCACAAGTTTGCTGTCAGTGACGACGTCCTCGGCGCTTCGAACGCCGTCGTGGGAGCCGTGACTGCCGCGGTCGATGACCACGGGATCCTGTATCGACCATCGTCAATCCGGACCGTCCGAATCTACCTCGACAAGGCCCCATCCGCCCTGGTCGGACCGCTCTACGAAGGTCGCCAACTGTTCTTCGTCAACGCCGGTGACACGATCAGCAACCACGGCACCGTTGTGGTGCGCAAGTTCGAGAACACACCGGTTCCGTCTTTCGAAGTGTCTTTGCACTACGGCGTGATTCGTGGTGGCGACGAGCTGTTCGACGCAACGACCTCGGCTTACGTGCACCAGGACTTCCCGACAAACAGCATCCGCTCGCTGGTCGGCACGGGATTCCCTGACACGGATGTTGCATCGTTCACCGCTGGCGCCACGACGACAGTGACGCTGTCCGAGGCGCATGGGTTTGCCAACGGCACCGTGCTCCCGGTCACGTTCGCAAACGTGGTCGCGAGCAACTCAGCCGTCCAAGATCAGCTCAACCTGACCACCCTGGCTGGCACGATCACGGGAGCGACGACGTTCACTCTCGCAGTCGACACCACGGGCGTGACCTTCACGGCCCCGGGCAAAGCGGCAGCAAGGACGGTCATCCAAGAGTCTGGGCGTTCCGCGACCATCGTGTCGAACCTCGATACGAAGGAGCGCAGGCTCCTCGGAGGCCGAGGCACCGTGTCCGGTTCAGGAGACGCTGGGGCGCCCTTTACTCTCAACTTCGAGATCGACGGCTTGTTTGGCGGTGCCTACAGCGCGTTGCCCCCTGAGGTCATCCGATACGGCGGAGTCGCAACACGACCACCACGGTTGGTGAACCCTTCACCGAACCAGGATGGATCCGTGTGGCTCTCGGGATTCAAGCAACGCGTCAAGGGGTTTGGATTTGAGTTCGGGTCTTCGATTGACCAGCCGCGCGACGCGAACGGCCTAGACGGCGTTGGCCCCACAACGCTCTTCGGCCGAGAACCCTCGATGTCGTACCGCGCTGAAACGGCGGGTGCATCGGGCTTCCCCTACGAGGCGACCACGCAGAACAAGTCTCAGCAGTTCTGCTCGATGCAGATCGGTTCCGCTGAAGGCAACTTGGTCTCGGTCGTCAACCACCACGGGCAGCTGACTGCCATCCCTGAGTCAGACGACAACGGCACGACCATCACCGATGCGTCGCTGAACGCTGTGGCCTGGCCCGACCTCTACAACTCCTCGGGGGATCACGAGATCCTCATCTGCCACCTGTGACCATCACCGCAAGTCCGTCAGACCGTTTCGAATACGAAGAGCACGGGATCCGTGCATCTTTCCGCCTGATGAGTGGTCGAGAGACCGTCCATTTCCACGAGGGGTTCAGCCAGGACTCTGACGGCAACGTCAAGATCAAGCCACGGACGTTGACGGAAGTCGTCAAGGCCACCGTCGATGAGGTGCACGGCTTCAAGAACCCGGATGGCAAAGAGCGTGTCATCAAGCGCCGAGTCACCGAGACCGTTCTTGGTCGCCAGATGAAAGTCATGCGTGACGAGGATCTGGACCTTCTCAACCAGCCCCAACTGATGGGCCTGTTCCAAGAGATCTGCGCCAAGTCGGCCGGTCCCGGCGAGGACGACTTGGGAAAATCACAGTAGCGGCGTTTCTTCACTTCGGCTTTCCGAGGCCTGAGCAAAGCTGCGCCGTCTGCCGCATCAATCCGGAGAAGCGCGAAATGTGGGGCTGCGAGACCGAGAACGAACTTCCAGTCGAAGTGCTCGCATGCGTCCGCTGCAACGGCGAAGGGATGCTGACGGAGATCGAGGAGTGTGCCAAGTGCAAAGGCTCTGGCGAACTCGTTCTGTTTCGCTGCCCCAATGCAATCGTTGACCCGTCGGCCGACGCTCTGTGCCGCACGGCCGCGCTGATCGAATCTGGGATCTCTCCGTGCCCAGGCATGGCGTGGTCTGACATGCCAGCAGCTTTGGAACGGTCGCTCTCGTTCATCGCCTCAGAGCGCTCCTTCTACGAAGGGAAGCGCCAGCAGCACGAGGAAGAGAAGCAGCGCATGGCATCGAGGAGAGGCCGCAATGGCTAGCGCAAAGCGCACTCTCGACATCACGATGCGCGCGAACGACAAGTTGTCGGGCGCGCTGCGTCAGCAGCGCAGTGGCCTCGAGCGATACAAGCGGGCCTACGAGCGTCTGGCTTCACCAATCCGCAAGGTGAACTCGTTCCTGCGCAGCACGCGGGGACTCGTCCTAGGCGTGGGGGCAGCACTTGCCGTCTACGCTGGCGCACGCGGATTCACCGCACTGATCAACAAGGCGGATCAGCTTGGCAAACTCGCGAACTCCGTGGGCGACTCTGTCGAGAACGTTAGCCGCCTGGACTTTGCACTTGAGCGAAGCGGTTTCGCTGCCGGGAGTGCAGAGAGGTTCTATCGCAGTCTCGGAACGACGCTGTTCCAGATGGCCAAAGGGACAAAGGACCAGCGGGAAGCGTTCCAGGAGCTGGGCTTGACGGTCGAAGAACTAGCGCTGATGCGGCCACAAGAAATCTTCGCTAGCATCGCCAAGTCGATCGAGGGGCTGAGTCGGGGAAGGCAGCAGAACGTGTTGAAGGCCATCTTCCCGAGAGACTTCCAGAAGGTCATCAACCTGCTTGGTGATGGCGAGAAGGCCTTCCGCTCAGTGTTGCGCGAGGCCGACAAGTTCGGTGCGGTGGTCTCGTCGAGAGAAGCACATCGCGCGGCGGCGTTTGCCGATGCGATGACAAACCTGAAGTCGGCATTGGAGGGCGTTGGTCGCGCGCTTGCCACTGCTGCGGGCACAAAGCTGGTCGGCATCATCAACAAGGTTGCCGAGGTGCTCGCGCGTAATGAGGGCGCGATTGTGACGTTCTTCGAGGACCTGACCGTTGGCGCTCTCAAGTTCTTCGACAAGCTGGTTCGCGCCGGCATCGAAGTCATCGCGTTCTTCGAGGACTTCGGGAACAACCTCAAGAAGGCTTTCAGTTTCTCTATTGACTTGGGTTTCCTGGGCAAGAGCGATGTGAACCTCCTCGGCAT
>CBESZZ010000534.1:0-3368 GCA_965534055.1 uncultured bacterium
CTCCATGATGGTCTTCATCTCCACCGCGGAAGCCGCGCGGGTGGCGATGCCCGAACGCTCCAAAGCGTCCTGCAACGCCAAGGCGTTCATGGCCGTGGCCAACATGCCCATCTGGTCTGCCGTGGGGCGGTTGGTTCCGCGGCGGGCGAACTCCGCGCCACGCAGCAGGTTGCCCCCACCGACCACGACCGCGACCTGCACGCCTTCTTCCTGCACGGAGACGATTTGGCGGGCCACACCCTCGACAACCTCGGGATCCAACCCGTGGCCGCCAGGCTTGGTCAGTCCCTCGCCACTGATCTTCAGCAGCACCCGCTTCACGTTGGCCGGTCGTGTCGACGTGGGCTTTGCGGGCACCACCGTCAGCCCCCCAACTCGAGGCGGGAGAAGCGTCGCACCTGAATGTTCTCGCCGATCTTGCCAACGATCGCCTTGCGGGCGTCTTCGACGGTCATCGAGCTGTCCATGACCCAGGGCTGGTCCATGAGGCATATCTCAGCGAGATACTTCTTCACGCGGCCTTCAATGGCCTTCTCGATCACCGAGTCCGGCTTGTCGGCCATGGTCTCGCGAGCTTGCTCGATGAGGAACGCTTTCTCCTTGGCCAGTGCGGCTTCGTCGACTTCGTCCTGCGCGAGATACTTCGGGTTGTTGGCAGCGATGCTCATGCACAGCGCCTTGCCGAACTGCTGGAACTCTTCGTTGCGCGCTACGAAGTCGGTCTCGCAGGCAACTTCGGCCAAGCAGCCCAACTTTCCGTTGTGGTGCACGTAGTGGAAGATCGTTCCCTCAGCGACATCGCGGCCCGACTTGGAGTCCGCCGACTGCAGACCCTTCTTGCGAAGAATGTCTGCGGCCTTGTCCATGGAACCGCCGGCTTCGGTGAGAGCGGCTTTGCACTCCATCATGGGTGCCCCGGTTTGCTTCCGAAGCGCCATCACGGTCTTGGCGTCGATCTGCGTCATGTGGATTCCTTGCCCAGCGGGGCGGTGCCCCGCGACTTTGGGATCTGATCTGTTGGTGAATGTGAAGTAATTGGGTGCCGCCCTGAGACGACGCCGCCCCTACCCACCGAAAGGAAGCTGACCTCCTTTCGAACGAGCACGGGTTGCGCGGTGCGCGGCGATGAAACAGGGAGCCGCAGGCTCTGCGGCCCTGCAACCCGCGGACTGAGCTACTCGCTCTTGGGCGCTTCGGGTGTCGGCGCAGCCGGTGCCTCTGGCGCAGCCGGTGCCGGTGCCGGTGCAGCCGCCGCCTCGGGCGCAGCTGCAGCCGACGCTGCATCGGTCGCTGGCGCCGGTGCGGTCACGGGCTTGATCTCGACATCCTCGGCGGAACCGCCGACGGAAATCTGATCCGCGTGCTTGCCACCACTGGCAAAACGGCCGCCTTGCTTCGCGCCCAGGCCGCCGCCGCCACCGCCACGGCCACCGCCGCCGCCACGACCACCGCCGCCGCCACCGCGACCACGGCCACCGCCGCGTTGCGGTTCACTGCGTCGACCCATCGCCGGACGCGCGCGAAGATCTTCGCGAGCTTCCTTCTGGGCCTGCTGCAGGGTTTGTTCATCGAGGCCTTGGCGGCCTTCGATCACGGCATCGGCCAAACGCTTCATGATGAGCTGCACTGAGCTCATCGCGTCGTCGTTGGCTGGAATGACAATGTCCGCAGCTTCCGGGTCGCAATCCGTATCCAGGATCGCGAGCACGGGCACGTTCATCTTCGCGGCTTCACGCACGGTGATCTCTTCGCGCCGTGGGTCAATGACGACCAACGCCGCGGGCAGACCGTGCAGGTGACGCACGCCCTCGAGGTTGCGGCGAATCTTCGCCATCTCGCGGCGGAGCATGGACTGCTCCTTCTTCTTCCGGTTCTCGAGAGAACCATCCGCTTCCATCGCCTCCAGCTCTTCGAGCCGGGCCAGACGCTCGCGCACCGTGTGGAAGTTGGTCAGCGTGCCGCCGATCCAGCGCTCGGTCACGGCGGGCATGCCGCAGCGCGCTGCCTCGACTTCCACCACCCCGCGAATCTGGCGCTTGGTACCCAGGAACATCACCTGAGCCCCAGTCCTTGCCAGACTGCGTAGGAAGTGTGTCGCCTGGTAGAGACCTTTGATGGTCTCCTGCAGATCGATGATGTGCACGTTGTGCCGCTTGCCGTGGATGTACGGCTTCATCTTCGGGTTCCAGCGGCTGGCCTGGTGGCCATAGTGGACACCGGCATCGATGAGTTCCTGAACGTTGACGAGTGGCACGGGGGGTGTTTTGCGGAGGTTAGCTGTGAACAGAAGGGCGCGGGAGTGTAGGGAGCCAACGGCACGGGTCAAGGCGATGGCTAGGGGTGTTTCACCCCGGAATTCCCAGCGCCATCCGGCCAGCCGCACCGCCAGGCCGGTTTTCGCCGAAAGGTTTGTATCCGCCGTGCGCTCGGTGGTACGGATTCCTCTTCAATATGAGCACACCCCGCGCGGCCGTCTTGGGCCTCGAGAGCGCGCTGGACGACGACTGAGCATGGTAGACTTCCCACCGGACGGACCGCGACATCTTGCATCTCGACCCGATAAAACCCCAGGATCTTGTGGTTTGAGCTTCGGAACCGATCTGACACAATTGCCGACCGGGAACTCCACCTCGCCACCCCCCGTTCGATCCCACGTTCGAGCGAGACCCCACCCTGCCGTTCTCCCTACCGCGCTGCGTTCGTCGATGGATAGTTCCGCCCCGGATCCTGACCCGTCGCCCTCGCCCGAGCCGGGAAAAGGCGGCCGTCATGCTCCCAACGCCGGCCGTATTTTACTGCTGAATCATCAGCGCGACCCTCTCGACGGATTGGTCTCCGGGTTGCGCGCTCACGGTTTCGACGTCGCCCATGCGGACTCGCTCGCCGCATCCTTGGAGTTGCTCGAACGCAACCCGACCCCGGATGCCCTGATCGTGAACCCGCTGCTGCTCACCCGTGGCGGCGCAGAACTCGAGTTGTTGGAGCGCGTGCAGAAGCCGAGCCGGCCGGTCCCGGTCGTGTTCTTGGTCGACGACGTCGAACGCCTCGATGCCGTGCGTGGGATGAAGCTCGTGTTCCGAGACTTTCTCACGCGACCCTTCGACGCCGCCGAACTCGCCCGCCGGCTGGAGCAGGCGCTCATCGCGCGCAGCCGCTTCATGGAGCTCCAAGAACGCGCGAACATGCTGCAGGGCCAGGTCAGCGTGGACCACAAGACCGGACTGTTGTCGGAGCTGTACTTCAGGCGCCTGCTTTCGATCGAGTGGCGGCGCGCCCAGCGGCACGGCAATCCCCTCACGGTGATGCTGCTCGACGTGGACGACTTCAAAGGAGTGAACGACTCCACCGCCTACTCATTTTTAATGTAG
>CBESZZ010000535.1:0-3363 GCA_965534055.1 uncultured bacterium
CGCTGTGTGTCGGTGAGCGGCGAGCCCGCGCGGCGGCACCACGCCACGGCGAACCCACGCGAGGCGAGGTCGCCGGCCACGTGGCTGAGCAATTCAGACCCGCCTGCCAAGATCGGCACCATCAGGATGAGTGGGACCTTGCCGCGAATCTGATCTCGCGGCGGCAACAGCAGGTGCAGGTCCGCGCGTTCGGTGCCGCACAGGAGTCTGGCGCGGAACAGGCGGGTGTATTCGCCGGGTTCGCTCTCCAGGTCGACGGAGAAGTAGGACTCCTCGATGACCTCACCCGGCAGCTCAAATGGCTGAAACTTCGCGGCGGGAAGTGCGAGCGCAGGGCGCGGCGTGGTCGGCTGCGGGACCGAGCTGCAGCCTGGCAGGATCAGCCATGCCAGCGCGGCGGCCGCTAGAGCGACTCGCTGCACGTGCGAGCGGCGCCTAGAACCGGTGCGAGCAGAAGAACAGCAGTCCTGCTTCGCCGTCCATGGGTGACTCGAAGAACGCGTAAGCGTCCGAGTGGGCGAGGAAGTCGAGGTTGTCGCCGGCGACGACATGGAGGCTGGTCCCGTGATCAAGGTCGTAGACGAGGTCGCTGCGGAATGACGACTTGTCGCTTACGTAATTGTAGCCCGACCGCACGTAGAGCGACACGCCTTGTCCAAGCCCCATGCGGTAGCGGGTCTTGAAGTGCTCCTGGCTCGTGCCGACGCGCAGTCCGCGGCGAGCCCAGGCGACCTCGGCGGGATCGCTGCCGTCCGAAAGGTGCACGCGCATCGACATGCGGCCCCAGTCTGTGCTCCGGTGCTCGCGGTTGTAGGCCTCGGTCAGCGGCACGTTGTCGGCCTTGAAGTCATCGAGCGCATCTTCGAATTGCACCACGATCGGGGTGTCCTTGAGCATCCGAATCAGCGGTCTGCGCATCATGCGGCTGCCATGTTCGGCAAACCATGCATCCCGCTCTTCCACGCGATCCTGGTCGCTGTGGAATTCGACTGGTGGAGCGGAAAGGTCGAAAGCCACGGCTTCCATGACGGGGGCGGCTAGTTGGCGGGTCATCCGCCGTTCGTCCTCGCCGATGAGCTCGCGCATGAAGACCAGCGTTGAACGCTCCACCGGATCCTGCCATCGGCGGCGGAGCTCGGCTTTGTCGACCGCCCAAAACGGCTTGTCGTCCTTCTCTTCGATCAGGGACGCCCGATCGATGGGAGCCTCTTCGCTCAGTTGCCTGCGGCGCGATCGGGTCTCGTGGAAAACATCGGCGGCGCTCGCGGATTCGACGGTCACCCGGGGCTGGCCGAATCGGGGTGTCGCGTCGAAAAGTTTGCCGTCAAAAGCCGCGCGGGTCGCGACGGCATCGCGCTGCGCGGTCCCGGATGCGGGGACGGATTCGAGGTCACCGACCGGTGGAAGGTATTCCACACCGACGCGGAGCGCCGTCAGCGTTCCTCCCTTCGTCTTCAGCTCTTCACTTGCTGAGGGCACTCGATCTGCCAAATGATCGCGCGTCGCGGCGGTGCTGGTGCAACCAACCGCGAAAGCGGACATGAGCAGGAGTGCGACAGGTCGTTTCAAGTGGGAATGGACTCGGGTGTGATCACGTAGAACGGAAAGAAGAGCGTCGTCGTGTCTTGGTCTTTCGGCTTCTGACGCACTTTGTGCCGTCTTGATCGTGGACAACTGCGGCGCCGGCGCGAAGACGCCAACCACACAAGTCTAAGCTACGCCAGCGCACTTGGGGGCCGGCCCAACGAATCGTCGACGGCATGGGAGCAACCGCAGAGATGCGCCGTGCGCACCAGGGGTCATAGTCTCGAACGCGGGCATGGTTGCGCCGCGTTCTCGATGCTAGACCGGCCGCTTCGACAGAGCGAAGCGCGGTGGTCGACGATTTTTTTGGCGGCGCCTCCGGTGACCGATTCGCGCTACGAAGTCTTCGAAGCGCGACGTCGGAGGGCATCGGCGGGGCGGAAGCGCGTGCCGAGGTCGCGAGTCAGTCCGTCGAGCACTGCGACGACGTTCTTCAAACCCTCGGATTCGGCGAAGCGAGTTACGCCGCCCGTGAAGGGCGGGAAGCCAATGCCGAAGACGAGGCCGAGGTCGAGATCGTCCGTGGATTCGACGAGCCCTTCATCCAAGCAGCGGTAGGCCTCGGCGATCATGGGATAGATCAGTCGATGCAGGATCTCGGTTCGCGTCGCGTGGCGAATTCCCCCCGCGCGCTTTTGCCTCAGTTCATCGAGCACGGTGCGTCCCGCGCGGCTGGGGTTGTTGCCGTCCGCGTCGAACAGGCCGCCGCCGGTCTTTGTCCCCAGGAGGCCAGCTTTGACCATGGCGGGGAACAATGGGCTGGGATCCATCCGTTCGGGGAACGCAGCGTGCATGACTTCGCTGACCTTGGTCGCGACGTCGAAGCCCACTTCATCCAGCAAGCGGCAGGGACCCATGGGCATGCCGAAGTCGAGCATGACCCGATCGATGGCTTCCGGCTCGTTGCCTTCGAGGAGCAATCGCGTGGCTTCGTTCAGATACGGCGACAGGCACCGGTTGACCAAGAAGCCGGCACGGTCCTGCACGACGACGGGGAACTTGCCGAGTTTGAGTGCGAGCTTGCACGCAGTCGCGACCGCCGCGTCGTTGGTTCGCGAGCCACGAATGACTTCGACGAGCGGCATCTTTTCCGGCGGGTTGAAGAAGTGAACTCCCACCACGCGTTCGGGAGCATCCACCGCATCCGCCATGGCGTCGATCGGCAACGACGACGTGTTGGTAGCGATCACCGCATCGGATTTCAAACCCGACGCCACGGCGTTGCTCATCAGCTTCTGCTTGAGCGCGAGGTCTTCGACCACGGCTTCGAGCCAAAGGTCCGTGTTCGCCAAGTTGCCTGCGTCTGTGCTGACGGCCAGTCGATCCTGCACCGCCTGGGCCTCGTGCGGCTTCATCCTTCGACGGCTGAGGCGCTTGTTCAGTCCCTTCTGCACGCGGGCCTTGGCCTTCGCCAAGACGCCGAGGTCGAGGTCCGTCAAGCGCACGTGTAATCCGCGCTGTGCCATCAATCCGGCGATGCCCGCGCCCATCGCGCCGCCGCCAACGACGACTGCGCGCTCTACGTCTTGGGCTGCGTCGCTTGCGCCCAACTTCTTGGCGCGTTCCGTCAAGAAGAACAGGTGGACGAGTGCGTGGCACGTCGGCGTGACGATCATGTCGCCGAGCGCCTTCGCTTCGTTGGCAAAGCCGATTTGCTTCGGCGTCCGGAATGCGTCGAGGCAAAGCTCCAGCGCGAGCTTGGGCGCTGGGAAGAAGCGTGCGATGCCAGTGCTGAGCGAAGCTTCGGCCTTCCGCTTGACCATGTGTCGCAGCGGGGTG
>CBESZZ010000536.1:0-3361 GCA_965534055.1 uncultured bacterium
CGATCCAATCTCGGACGACACGCTGGAGATGCGTGGGCACTTGTTCAACCCGAACTACGCCTGCGAAGCCTACCGCTACTCGTCATCGCGCAACGGTGCGGTCCCACGGGTGATGTCGGCCGGAATGACGCCATACGTGCTCGAGGATGACGTGGATTTGATCCGCGACCTCACCGGCCGCTTGCCGCGCTACATGAACTGGCGTGTGACGCTGAGCAGCGATGGCACGTCGTCCTCAGGGCTCGACCGCCTCTCGATCGTCTATCGCGTCGTCCCACGTTGATCGACGGATTGCGCTGCCGCCGTCTGGGCGGGAGCGCAACCGGTTCGAACCAGGCTGTGCGATGCGGCGTGGTTCCGGGCCGCCTCGCGGAAATCGGGTAAGCCGACCCCGCTTTGAGGACGTCTCGGCCGCAGTTTCCACCGCGCTCCGGCTCCGATTGGCTTCACAGCCTGGGTCGGATTGAGGCGACAGGAAGGGAGGAATCGTGGCTACCGCGCGTTCTGCGCTGCACCGGTGTGCCACCGCCACCATCCGTGAGCTGGTCGGGGTGCATCGACATGCCGCCGAAAGCCGATACAACGGATGGAGCGGTGCCAGCCAGTCACCGCCGTCATCATGAACACCTCTCCAAACCCAACGAGCATGCCGTCGCGGATCGCGGCGCTGGTGGGGGTTCTCACGTTGGTTTCGGTTGGTTGCCACGAGCGACGGGAGGACGTTCCGGTCAGCGCACCTCTGCAGGTTCTGCGCGTGACGCCGGCTGCTACCGAGCCGCTGTTCTTGAATCAGCAAATCACGGTGCAGTTCAACCGCGCGATCGATCGGTTGTCCGTGAGTCCTGAGACGTTCCGAATCGTGACGGAAGCCGGGCGGCGTGTCGAAGGGCGCGTGGAAGTCGGAAGCCACACGGTGACGTTCGTTCCTCGCGCACCGTTGGAGCCATCGTTGGTGGACGGATCCTTTCGGCCTGGTGGAGCCATCGAGCTCCGCGTTGCCGGGTGGCCGGGCACGGACACGGTTCGGGCTCTCGACGGCGCCCCACTGAAGACGAGTTTGGCTCGAGCCTTTCGGATCACGTCGGTGGCCGATCTAGGGTCGGAGTACCCGTCGCCGCTGTTGCCTCCGGCGGGTGAGTTCTTTTGGCCAGCGCCGACAGAGCTTGACCGATTGATCGGAGTGGAAGATCTGCGGTGCGCGATGCACTTCACGTTGCCGGTACTGCCGACGACGGTGACACCTGAAGCGTTTGACGTGCGCCTCTTTCGCTTTCGCGGGCCGGAAGAAGGGGTGCAGCTCGCGCCGCGTTCTGTTCGGTTGCTCTCCCGGCCAAGACCGTTGGATGAGCATCCTGGATCCACGGTTGAGTTGACCTTCGATCCCGAATCCACGTTGGCCGACGGCGGCCGACACACGATGGCTGCGGGCGACTTCCTGTCGATTCGGCCGCGGATCGATCCGCGCGGAGTCACCGACTACGGTGGCCGTCCGGTGCGGTTGTTGGTGGACACGCTGCTGTGCACGATCGTCGCGGGGGATCGCTCCGTGGTGCTCGCCTTTCCGCCCTCGGTTGGTCAAGCGGCCGCGATGCTGCGAACGGACCCGCAAGCGGATGTCGGATTCGAGTGGGCGGGAGATCGCGAGCAGATCCGGCCGCGAGTCCGCATGGAAGCAGGCCGCGGCTCCCTAGGACGGTTCGCGCCGATGTCGAATCAAACGCTGCGACCCGGAGGATCGTGCATCCTTGCCGATGGCTCGGTCGTGACCCTGCCGACCAGCGGTGACTTCGAGTTTGAGTCGTTCGTCGTGCCGTCAGGAGTTGAGATCACCGTGGAATCGATGACTCCGGTGGTCGTTCGCGCGGTGGGCAAGATCGAGATCTCGGGCACGCTCACCGCTGAAACGCCGTTGCTCTCACGTTTCGAGCCACCAATCGTGGTCGAAGCGTCGTACCTGTTGGAGCGGGCGGGCCTCGGGCTGTTGGCTGGGGGATCGCTGCGTGTCGCCGGTACCCTCCGCCATGCGCGGCCGAACCCAGCAGATCCTTACACCTCCATCGCGTGCCTCGCAGGCGGTGGGGTTCACATCACGCCAAGTGGTGTGGTGCCGCCGTTCTTGTTGTTGGCCCGCGAGCCGAGCAACGGCCGGGCGGGTCAGTCACCTTGGACCGGGTCCTTGGAGAGGCCGGTTTCTGTCCTCGTGTCTCTGACGCCGGGTTTACCGCAGGGCGGATCTCTGAAGGCCGGCGCCTTCACGGCCTGGATGCCCGTCTCGCCGCGAGCGTTGGGTGCCGGGGACCTCGTCGTGCGCATGATCGAAGCGAGCCCGGGACTTCGGCTCGACATCGAATCAGTCGCTGGCCGTGACGGCCGACCGCTTACTACGCTGCGGAGGCACGCAGCGACCCTCGACGTTTCACCGGGAATCGACCGGGCCCAGAGCGACCAGAGTTTGGAAGTTCCGTTTCCCGTGTTTCCCGGCGAGTTTGTGCGTTTTCGGTTCAGAGCAGACGTCGTCGGCGGAGAAACTTTGCCCCACGTGCAGCGGGTCGAACTGCGATCCCGCTGAACTGCTGAACTGTCCACAATCCCCAGTGCATTGCCTGCGCTCGCTTTGGATCTAGTGGCCGTACTGCACTAGCATCTTTCCGCGGTGTCTTCGGTCAGAGACGCCGCCGACCCGCTGGCGTTGGTTGCGCCGGGTCGACTCATTTTGGGCGGGAGCCGCTGCCGGGCAGATCTCTGCTGCGGTACAGCCGGCAGGTGTGCGACAACGCCCTTGATGAACTTGGCCGTTCGGTTCCGGTCCCGTCATGCTTCACACCCTGCTCCTGGTCAGTGCGACACTATTGGGTGCGTGTGTGGGTTCATTCCTGAACGTGGTGATCTACCGCGTTCCACGCGGAGTGTTCCGTTCCATGGGCAGCCGGTCCCACTGTCCGGCTTGCCAAAAGCCGATCTCAGCGTTCGACAACATTCCGATCCTGAGCTGGCTGATCCTGCGCGGCAAAGCGCGTTGCTGTGGCGTGCGGATTGCGGTGCGGTATCCAGCGATCGAGGCCCTCACCGCCGTCCTGTTCCTGGCGCTTGCCTGGGTTGCACCCTACGGCCCGTTGGTCAGTAGCGATGGTCGCGAGGTCTACGTGATCCACATCGTGGCTTGGGCCTTCCAGGCCGTGTTTGTCGCGCTTCTCGTGGCGGCATCCGGGATTGATGCTGAGCACCGCATCCTGCCGGACGTCTTGACGAAGCCGGGCATGGTGCTCGGAGTGGTTGGTGCGTTCCTCGCGCCCGGTCTTGCCGGTGCTCTTCCCTCAGCACTTGGGACGCAGAGCCTGTCGCCAGCGCTTCACAGTGTGCT
>CBESZZ010000537.1:0-3357 GCA_965534055.1 uncultured bacterium
GACGCGGTTCGGTTCGCTTCTTCGAGCACGTTCCGCGTGCCAAGCTTGGCCGGATCGACGAGTTCTTTCAGCGGATCCTTCACCTCAAGCGTGAACGGTGACGCGGTGTGGAAGACCACGCTGCACGCCGCCATTCCTTCCGCGTAGGAACCCAGCTGGAGCAGGTCACTCTTGAAGAAGCGAATGGTCCCCGGCGCAGAGTCCGCCATCGCAAACAGGTGCTTCAACTTGCGCTCGTTCGACGGGTCCCGCACGGCCGCGTGAACCGTGTGCCCTTCGTCGAGCAGCTTCTTCACGAGCCAACCGGCTACGTAGCCGGTTGCGCCTGTGACGAGGACCGGAACCTGCTTGTCGATTGCTTTCATAGTTGCTTGATCGGCCTTCGGCCGACGCACACGTACTGCGCACTCTGCGCGACCATGCCGCCGTGTTCTAGATTTGCACCGGCGGAATCAGCTCGTTTGTGAGGCCATTCAAGCTCGGGCTCATCGGCCAGCGATTTATCGCCAACGTGATCTCCACCAGCTCCGCGATGCCTGGGCTTCCGTCAATTCGACCCGCAGATCGTCCTCGGGCGGAGCTATTCCGAACCATCACACGAACCGTTGGCACAGTGTTTCTGCACGGCACCTGCAAACGTCCGTATCCACAGTTTCGCGCGCTCTCCAAGTAGAGACTTTTGAAGCGTGCCAAGAACATAAGCACGGGGCTCTTGGTTCCGCTCGAATGTCGATCTACCGATAATCAATCGTCCACGGTTCCTCAAGCGCGGCTTCCCGCCATCGAATCAACGGTTCGTGAGCCATCACCGCGTCTCGATAGCGCGCAGCCACTCCCTCTAGCGCAACGTCGTAGGTCACGAGGCGCGTTACGACCGGGGCGAAAGCTGCATCGGCCAGCGAGAACGCGCCGAACAAGAAGTCACCGCTCCCACCGAACTGCTCCCGACACTGCGTCCAAACCTCCACGATCCGGGCGATATCTGCGGCCACGGTTGGATGCACCTCGGATCCCGGGAAGAGCTCACGGAGGTTCATGGGCATGAGAGTTCTGATTGCCGGAAAGCTTGAGTGCATTTCCGCAACCACGCAGCGTGCGAACGCACGGGCTGTGGAGTCGCTCGGCCAAAGCCCCGCGTTTGGGAAGCGCTCGGCGAGGTATTCGCCGATCGCGAGCGAATCCCAGAGCGTCAGCGCTCCAACCTTCAGCACGGGGACCTTGCCCGATGGACTATGCGGAGCGAGTGTCGCCACGGTGTCGGATCGACGAAGCGGAACGACCACTTCGTCAAACGGCACTCCGCACTGGGCCAGCGCCAGCCAACCTCGCAGGGACCACGAAGAATAGCTCTTGTTGCCCAAGACGATGGTGAACTTCGGCGCTTCATTCGCCGGCTCGTTAGGCCCCACTACGAACCCCCGTGCAGCACACGAAGACCAGCTTGCAGAATCGGATCACCGACCTCGAAGTCCTCGGGTTGTACGGAGACGAGCACGTCAGGCTTGACGCCCTTGCATTCCAGTGGCGTGCCGTCGGGCAAGTATGAGCGCCACGATGGGACCCACACCGTGACGCCGTTTGGCATCGCGTGGGCTTGCGGGTTGCCGCTCGCGCCGCGGGAGATCTGACCGACGAGCGTGACGTGCTCCGCCTGCGCCATCATGAGTAGGAACGCTTCGCAGCTACTCACGCAGCCGGACGACATAAGCACGACGGTTGGCTTGTCGAAGCGCAGGTTCGCGTCCTCGTTGCCCGACAGCGAGCGCTTGCTGATCAAGCGGTGCTCATTCAACCACCCTTCCGGGGCGATCTCGTGCTTTGCGTAGACCGGACTGCCCGTCACGAACCACGCCGCAACCTGTTTGGCCAGGTTCTCATCCCCGCCACCATTTGTGCGCACATCGAGCAACAGGCCCTTGGTCTCGCGCAACTCGGCAAGCACTTTGAAGACCGACTGCAGATCCAACCGCTTATCCCACGTGTCGATGCGCAGGTAGCCGTATCCACCTTTCGTCGTCGCACAGGCGACGCCCGTGCCGACCACCGTCAGTTTCGCGGGCAGCTTCTGGTCGCGAATCATCGAGTCAGGGGGTGGCTGCAGCGCCCGGGTCGCGGCCACTTCCTCGCCATGCTTCACCCACAAATGCACGTCGCCGGACATGGAAAAGGACGTCGCGACGGTGCGAGCCCAAGTCCAGTCACTGTTCGATGCGAGCAGTTCTGATTCCGCCGCGTTCAAGATCCCCTCCAACACGTGACCGCGCAGGTTGAAGTGTGAGTACTGCGTCTCGAGGACCTTCCGCAGGGCGTCGAGAGAATCCTGATTGCGCTCGCGCTGCTTCGCACTGGGCTCACCATCCGAGCGCTTCGTGGCCAGCGTGACTTCGAAAGGTGCGAGCGGCACGCCGTCGACAGATTTGAAGTTCTGGAATCGACCGCCGTTGAGGGAGAAGCGATACGAACGATCCGGCTCTAACTCACAGGCGATCACGCACGTGTCGTTGTCCAACCAACCGACCTTGAGGTTCTTGGGAAAGTTCGGCCCGCCTCCGACCACCGAGTGGCTGGACGTCATTGGCCGATCAAAAGTCACGAAGAACTCCGTCGCAGTGCGGGCGTCGAGGTTGGTGGCCCCTGCCGGCGGCTCCATGGATGCAACGGTTGGCGCTGCTTCGGATTGCGCGCGCACGCTTGCCGCATGGAGAACGAGTGCTAACCCGAGACCTTGGAGAAGAACCCGTCTTGGTGTCTGAATGATCATGATGCCTACTTTTGGTCCTTGAGCTCCTGCTCGAGATGCACCTTGAGCCGCGTCAAGATCTCAAGATGTTCTACCGCAACATCGTGCTCTTCGCCGGGATCGCGCTGCAGGTCGAACAACATCCACGGCTCGGCGAACGGTTTGCCCTTGGGGTTCTCCCTGCCGCCGCTGCCGTTGCCCGCGATCATCTTCCACTTGCCGTGGCGCACGGCAAACATGCCGCCGACCGAGTGGCAGATCATCGGTGGACGCTGAAACTCCACCGCCGGATCCTCCAGCAGCGGCAGGAAGCTTGTTGAGTCGGGAGCGAAGCCTTCGGCCGTTTCCAAGTCCATCCAACCAGCCACCGTGGCCAGCACGTCGATCAACCCAATCGTCGCATCGACACGTGCCCCGGCGTGGCGACCGTTGGGCAAATGCACGAAGAATGGCACCCGGTGGCCGGCTTCCCAGATGTCGGCTTTGGTGCCACGCCACCCCGCGTTGGCTGCGTGATGCTCCGGTTGATAGCCCTGCACCGAATCGTCATCTACATGATCCTTTGCGTCTTGCGGCAACCGCCGCATGAACGAACCGTTGTCGCTGGTGACGATCAG
>CBESZZ010000538.1:0-3356 GCA_965534055.1 uncultured bacterium
ATAGTGCTGCGGCATGGCCGATTTGTGCTCGCTGACGTACGCCCGTCCACCGCGCAAGCCGTTCTCTTCGTTCATGTAGAGCACGAACCGCAACGTGCGCGCTGGCTGGATATCGCAGTCCTTCAGCAGTTTCGCAACCGCCAACACATGCGCGATTCCCGCTCCGTCATCGTGCGCGCCGTCGCCCAAGTCCCACGCGTCGAGGTGACCGCCAAGAACCACGACTTGCTCGGGATGCTTCGAACCACGAAGTTCACCGACCACGTTCGCCGACATCACATCGGTTTCTGAGCGGCAGGTCAGATTCATGCGCACGGTCACCTCGGACTCTTTCAGCATCGCGGACAAGCGATCGGCATCGACGGTGCTTACGGCGGCTGCGGGGATGCGCTCTACGTCGTCCGCGTAGTTCATCATCCCCGTGTGCGGGTTGTCGTCGATGGTGGTCGTCATCGATCGCACCAACACGGCGACTGCGCCAACGTTCGCAGCCATGATTGCGCCGCTCGCACGCTGACCGACCGAATCGCGGTAAGCGTGAAAGGTGTTGGCGAAGCGACGAGGCATCGGCCGATTGAAGAACACAATCTTGCCCGCGGCACCTGCGCCGATGTCCGCGAGTTGTTCGAAACTCCGCACTTCAATCACGGATGCTTCGACGCCGCCGTCCGGGGTCGCCACGCTCCCACCGAGCGCGGCAATCGAGAGTTCCGGATCGAAGGAGGACTGCGCGCTGGCCGCCGAAGTCGACGTCATCGCCGCGGTTTCGATTCCGCGAATCCAGCGCGGCACGACCACCGGCTCCGTCCGAACGTTAACCAGCCCCAAACTGTTCATCATCGCTTCGCCCCAGACCACCGCATCAGCGGCTCCCGAAGAACCCGACAATCGCTTAGGTGCAGCGGTCAGCAAGCTCTCCAGAATCGTGAACGCCACGTTGCCTGCCAACGCAGCCTCCACGATCTGCCGCGCGCGGAAGTTCAGATTCTCCGAAGCACTTTGCTCTGGGGTAGCGCCAGGCGCTAAACGTGCGATCTCTCGCGAAACCTGGTTTGTCGATCCGCTGCTCGAACAACCGCTAAGAAGCAGCAGGCAACACAGACTGCAAACCACGGCAGAGAGCATCAGGGCGGGCGAAGGACGATTCTGAGAACGCATGTTGGCGAGGACAATACGCGCAGAGCGCGCGTGGACGCCAGCCGACGGTCACCACTCCTCGCACTAGCTGTCCGTGCGAGCCCAGGCTGGTTTGCGCTTGTCTAGAAACGCCTGCATGCCTTCACGGGCCTCAGGCGTCGCGCGTAACTTCGCGATCCACTCGGCCGTCTGCGGAATTGCGTCCTCCAGGGTCAGCTGAGACACGGTGCGGATCAACTGCTTCGCGCTCGCCACAGCCTCGGGGCCGGATCCGAGCAACTGTGCAACGCTCTGCGCGACCGTTGCGTCCAACGCTGCTTCGGGCACAGCCCGCCACACCAGACCAACCCGCTCCGCTTCGTGCCCATTGAAGCGCTCACCCGTGAGAAACAGGGTGCGCGCTCGATTCTCGCCAATCTTCTGCATCACGAACGGTGAGATCACCGCCGGCACAATGCCGAGCTTCACCTCGGTCAACCCGAACAGACAGTCGTCCGTGCTGATCGCGATGTCCACGGCAGCGGTCAGGCCGGTGCCGCCACCCAGGGCATGGCCGTGAATCTTGCCAATGACCGGTTTTCGGCAACGCGCGATGCTCAGGAACATCTCGGCCATACGGGCCGCCGACGCGGCGTTCTCAGCCTCCGGCAACGAACCCTGTTCTTGCATCCAACCCAGATCCGCACCGGCGCTGAAGCTCTTGCCGTTCCCGGAAAGGATGACAACCCGAACCGTGCCATCCTCGTTGACCCGCTCGAACACGGTCCGCAGTTCGTCAACGAGGGCGCCGTTGAATGCGTTGCGAACGTCGGGTCGGTTCAGGGCGACGTGCAGGACGTTGCCATCACTCTTCACGTCCAAAACGGTGAGACCCTGGTAGGCGTTGGGTGTTGTCATGGGCGCTATCCTGAAAGATGGGTGGGGTGCAGTGCAATCGCGAAGCAAATCTCGCGTCGGTCCGCCCGGGCGCTCCCCACTCACGACGAAGCCGCCCTTTGGCGTTTCACGAACGCTGGAGGCCCCCGCCAACCCGAGCGTGACCCCTCGGCGCAACCACCCCCGGGCGATGATTCTGCGGCGCCCACCGTCCTCACCGGACATGATCCGCCGTGTGGGCACAGCCGAAACGACTCGAACGCGTGGTGTCGGTGGACTGTTGCTCGCCGGCCTGCTGTTCTCCACCGGGGGAGCGGCGATCAAGGGCGTGGAGCTGTCGGGATTGGCCATCGCCGGCGGCCGCTCTGCGCTCGCGGCGGCCGTGCTTCTCATCGCGCTGCCGGGCGCCAGGCGGGCGATGGCTCAGCCCCGCGTCTGGCTCGCCGGGATCGCCTATGCGGCCACGATGGTTTTGTTCGTGGTCGCGAACACAAAAACCTCGGCTGCGCACACGGTGTTCCTGCAAGCGACGGCGCCGCTCTGGTTGCTCTTGCTCGGACCCTGGCTGCTACGCGAGCGCACATCGCGCAGCGACCTAGCGCTGCTCCCGACTTTCGTAGTCGGCATGGTGCTCGTTTTCTTGGGTGGCCACGACGCCGCCGGCGTCGTGACTTCGACGGGGAACTGGCTCGCGGCACTTGCGGGTCTCACGTGGGCGATCACCCTGATCGGATTGCGAGCGCTCGGCTCTTCGAAGCGCGCGATGCCGAAGTTCGGTTCTAGCCCACCGAGTGCGGAAGCCAAGTCTACGACTGAAGATGTGGATGCAGCGAGTGCAACCGCTGCGGCGGCAGCCGCCGGAAACGTGATCTGCGCGGTCGCATGCCTCGCGGTCGCCGGTCACGAGTATTTCACGGCAAACGCGAACGATTGGCTCATCGTCACCTTCCTTGGCGTGTTCCAAGTCGGCTTGGCTTACGTGTTCTTGAGCCGTGCTATCCCGCACGTACCGGTCGTGACCGCATCGCTGGTGTTGTTGATCGAACCAGTGTGCGCGCCGATCTGGGCTTGGCTCGTGCACCGCGAGGATCCCGGCACCCTGACACTGTGCGGCGGAGCCGTTCTCGTCGCCGCACTCGCATTGCGGCAGCGGGTCACAACCAATGATGCTGAATAGAAAGCTGGCCCTCGACGCAACTCTGTGCGTAAATCCGTTTGTCTAGCGAAGGTTCACCTTCGTGATGACAGTCCCGAAGGTGTGTTGTCTCCGCAACAAACCTCTGGGTCCATACCGGTCGGAAGGGCGGTACCGCTCGGTGCGGTGCCGCCCTTTCATTATTAAC
>CBESZZ010000539.1:0-3328 GCA_965534055.1 uncultured bacterium
AGGATCGCACCGAGCGGCCGGCTGCGGACAACCATCGGCAACGCCAAGAACGAATGCGTACCGAGCACACGCTTCGACCAAGGATCAGTTTCTGCGAACGCGCGCACAAATGGTCCAGTCGCTTCGCCGAACTCCGCAAGATCTGGCAACTGCACGGCATCCAGGTGAACGACCGCCTCACCACCGTGCAGTTGAACACCGCCGCTTGGGTCCGTGAGCACGACGCGCACTCGGTCCGCGGGGCTATGGCGCTCGCAGAACACGCGCACCGACGCCAGAATCTCGTCGATGTCGAGTTGCGTCGACATCTCGCGGATGCCGCGGTTGAGGACGTGCATGTCCTGCATCCGACCCTGCACCTCTTCGGCCATGTCATTGAAGCTCGTGGTCAGCTGATGCACCGGCCCACGCGCTCGGTCTTCACCTTCCACCCTATGGCCAAATTTCCCGTCGGAGAGATCCCGCGCACCTTTCTCCAACCGCTCCAAGGGACGGGTAATGCGGTCCGCGACGAAGTAGGTAAGGAACAGTCCGAGCACCACCAAGAACCCACCTACAGCCAAGAAGACCGTGCCGACAGGCACGCGCCCGATGGGCAGATCCAGGGTCGCTGCGGGCCGCGGCTCCACCAGGGCCAAGATGGCGCGAGGCGTTTCCTGCAGGTCGCGGAGCACTTCGAATCCGAAGAGGTACGGTGACCTGTCGATCTCTCGCGCGCGCACGACGGGCTTGCCGTCATCGAGCACGGCAGCTTTTGCGTCCTTTGCATCGCGGATCGCCCCAGGCGCTTTCATGGCCTGCATCAGCGCGTCCGGCTCGAGCGGTTCAGTCCCGCTGGCCACGAGCGGATAGCCGCTCGCGTCGACCAGCAACGCGGCACGCCCAGGTGCAAGCGAAGCGAGCCACTCTCGCGACACCGGTCGCCCCACGGCGAGCGCGAGCCTGCCGCCGGTGACCGATTGATCTGCGCGCACTCCGAGGAACGGCACGCCGGCGTGCACGAAGACGGACGGTTCAAGGCGTGGCGGCGCATCCGCACCCGCCAAACGCTTGTCGCCGACCAGCAGGTTGAACTGCTTCAGCGGGACGTCCTCGACCACCTTCTCTGCCGAAGCGTCCGTCGCGGTTTCTTCGCGCACAGTTGGCGACCATGTCAGTTCGAGGTAACCACCACCCCAGTCGGGAGGAAGCTGCCCTTCCAACTGGTTGCCAAGCTGCGTGTCGAACCGCTGCTTCTCCTCCTCGCCAGTCACAGCCTCCATCAGCCCAGATTCGTAGAGACGCGACGACTCCTGGAGCCATTCGAGCGCGGATACTTTGAGGGCCTGCGCTTGCTCATCCAGCTGATCTTTCGCAGCCGCTACGTCACGACGCACCCCGGCTTCGAGTGTCGCCGCATGCCCGCTCTTGATGCTTCCGAGCAACAGCGCGGAGAGCACCACGAGCGGCGCCAACGGGAACACCGTCAACAGCGCCATCAATCGCAGCCGCAAGTTGCCGATCCACGCCAGCCACTCACTGAGCAACAGCAAGATCACGGGCGCCGCCAACAGCAGTAGGCAAAGACCAACGATGTGCGCGGTGCGTTGGTGATGACCGAACGACGTGTCTTCCACGAAGACGCCGAGCACCGCCCCCTCCCAAGCTTCACCGGCGAGGGGCACAAACGCGGCATGGGTCAATCGCTCGCCATCGTCTGCGGCAGCAGCCCAACGCGCACCATCACTCTTCGGGTCGGCCAGCGCCTCAACCGTCGCGAGCGGCAGCTTGTTGCGCTCCGGCCGCTGATCCACAGGGAAAGTGCCAGTCGTCAGCAAGCCGCCGTGAAACACGGCGAACTCAGTGTCACCCAGCTCCGCGACAATCTCGTCCTGCAGCCGCCGACCCGCGCCGGCTCGCACAAGCGGTGAATCCTGCGGGTCCTCCGGTGCGCGCTGCTTCTCGCGACCAAACACCACCGAGCGGAATCGAATCGGATAGTTCGCGAAACTTTGGAACTCGATCGAATCCACCAGCGCTCCGCTGGGGATCTTAAACTCGCGCACCAAGTTGAGATGGCGCTCTTGAGACTCGTCTTCCCAAGTGAATGCAATCTTCGCATCCGATTCGTCGGGCGGTGCTTCCTGGCCGTTGCGTCGAGCAAGCTCGAACAGCATTTCGCGCTGATGTGCGAAAGACAACGTGACGGGCGGCGGCGGCTTGCCCTCCGCACCGGGCGGCAATCGGAACGTCAGCGCGACCTCGGCAACCTTCCTTCCCTCGGTCAAGATCTGCGCGAGATCGCCGGGATGGTGAGCGCGATAGAAGATCCACGCCATATCCCACGCATCGGTCACGTCGTTCGGGATCTGGAACCGGCGTAGGTCACCCTTGCCGAGCTCCACGCCGCCATCCCGTGGCCACGGCCCGCGCAAGTCGGTTTGCACACCACCTCGCGACGCTTGCCCAAGACGCAGCGGCACCCCGGTCTCCTTGCTCTCGGGGACCAGCGTCATCCCCAGCAGCTGCAGGCTCTCGCCGGACTCCGTGGTGAGCGCGACTCCCTGCACCGCATACGGCAACGCGACCTGGCGGAATGCGATCTCCAAGCCGGGATAGCCAAGCGCCTCACCGCGCTCCCAAATGGTGTCAAAGACGAGCGCTGTCGGGGCATCTGCGGTTTCGGCCGCATCGCTCTTGGATGTGGTGCGAAACAGCTCACATCGAATCGTTGCGGGCGACGTCGGCTCATCCTCATTGTTGAGCAACCGCGCACTAAGCGGCCGACCAACCACGACAAAGACCTCTTCGCCTGAGAGTGGCTCTGGGAACCGGAACGTCTCGCTACGACCAACAGGTAACGGAATGCCGTAGAGCGCGACGTCGAAGTATTCGTAGGGGAAGCGTCGCGGCTTCGATCCGAATCCCGCACCGAGGTCGGCGAGAGGCTTGAACGTCAGATACTTCTGCCGCGCGATGGACTCACCTGCGAGCAGCTGCGTCAGGGCCTCATCGCGGGCCGCGCCCGCGTAGCTGGCCAACGTCCCTTGGTCGAGCTGTGGCAACTTCTCTTGGACGAGGTCGACGACGCGCGCCAAGCGAGACTCCAATGCAGACTCGTTGCGAGCACGCACGGCGAACGGGCCGATCGTGCCGAACAGCAACAGCAGCACTCCTCCGACGATCAACGCCCAGTAGATCCGTCGTCGATTGCGGCGCACTCGGTTCCAAACGCGCAGGAACATCAACAGCGACGCGAGCAACAACAGCGGGAGCAAGATGTAGCCACCGACAGACAAGAGAGTCGAACCCAGCTCCGAGGGCTTTGGTTCTGGCTGCAGGAGCGCTG
>CBESZZ010000540.1:0-3328 GCA_965534055.1 uncultured bacterium
CAGCACGGCGAGCGCGATGCCCAGGCCCGCGAGCCGCACGACGGGACCGTAGAGGAACGTCTGCAAGACGAGCACGGTTGTTTGCGTGCCCATGTTCAGCGTGGCGAAGAAGCGCGTCTTCTCTTCGGGGTCCGTGAACGCCCGGCCGACGAGGACGGTTTGCTGGTAGTAAACGACCGTCGAGGTCGCGGACAGAATCAGTAGATACAGGCAGATCATCTGCAGCTGCCGCGAGTCGCGAAGGCGTGCGAGGCCGGCGAAGAAGCCTTCTGCCGCAATGCGAGTTCCCGGTGCAGTGGCTGGGGTGGTGCCTGGTGACGTCGAGGCTTCGCCGACCTGTGAGCCGTCATTCGATCCCGTGTTCGCAACCCACATGCGCTGCAGGGCCCGCTGTCCAATCCACCACGCCAGGACGCCGCACTCCAGCAGCGCCAAGGCGACGAGCGGTAGGTTCTTCGACCCGATCATCGGCACCAATTCGCGTGCGAGCCACGAGCCGAGCAGCGCCCCGAGGGTGCCGCCCACGCCGATTAGTCCGAATAGACGCTTGCCCTGGTTGCTGCTGAACGCTTCCACCGTGCGCATCCAGAACATCGTGACGACGAACAGGTTGAACACGCTGAACCACGAGTAGAACGCGAGCGCGACGTTGCGATTCTCCAGCGGATCGGCTGCGCGGAACACGAACCAGAATCCGAGCAGGCACACCGCCGCCACGTGAAACACCAGCTGCAGCAGGGTGTTGGTTGTGAGTCGCCGCGCCAGCGCCCAATAAATCGAGTAGACCGGGAGTAGCAGTAGGAACGTGCCGGTGAAGAACGACGGCAGGTTCTCCGTGCCGTAGGCGACACCGATCTGTTCGCGCACGGGCCGCAGCGTGAAGGCTGCGGCGAGAATGCAGCCGAAGAAGATCGCGGACGTGATGACCGGCGTGTGTTCCCCGGCATGCACGTCAAAGATCTTCTTGGTCGACTTCATGAGGGGTGGGCTATGCGCCCGGTGGGTGACTGGATGGTCGCATCTGGTGACGCCGTGGCCAAAACGTCACGGGATCTATCACGGGAAACACCCCGAGGCGAATCGACTGGTGCATACATGGGTGCGCCTACGGACTTCTCGGCTGATTCCTCCGCTGATGCATTCTTGGTAGACGCGGCGAGCGGTGCGGTGGGCGGCCCAGCGAAAGCAGCGGCGGGAAGCTCCGAAGTCGGGGCCGGCTCCATTGCCTTTGAACCTTCTAGCGGCGCTTGAGCTCGCAGCGCTTCGCGCACGAGCACGAAATCGTCTGCATGCTCGGGAACGACAAACAGATACTCCGTGTTCGCGAGGTGCGAGACTCGCCCGACCTTCTGGCCTTTGTGATCGTGGATGCCGATCTTCGCACCGACGTAGCGCCGGTGAGGAACCTCAAGCACGAACACGTCACCGCGCGCAGACAGCAATTCGAGCATCGCGTCTTTCGTGATGTGTCCTTCGTCGTTGAACGACACCACGAGATGCCGCACGTCGAGGTCGCGCACGACGTTCCTTAGCGCGCCTTGCATGTGCACCTTGCTGTTGAACGCGCTCTTGTGTTCGCGGCAGTCCACGCGCTTGCAGGCCTTGCCGTACACTTCCGGGCGATCCCATCGCACGAGCGTTTCCCACACGTGATAGTAAGCGAAGTACTTGTGGCTGTTGTACGGCGGATCGAGATAGCCGACGTCTCCGGTCAGCAAGGTGGCCGCGGCCTGCGCGTCCAAGCAGTGCACCTCGCACGCCCCGGGCTGTGGGCGGGATGCCAGTTCGGGAAGCCGCAGTGTCAGCGTTCTGTGGGAGCGGTACGACCAATCCTTCAGATACGCCATCTGCACGCCGGTGGTGGAGTCCACGCGATCTGCGGCCTCCATCAGCGAGGTCAACAGCACGGCGTGCAGGTCTGGTTCGAGTTGCGCGGATTCGATCCAGTTGCGGATGGCGTCGACGCGTTCGCCGTTGAATGGGCGGAAGAAGCGCGATTTCTCGCAGAACGTCTCGGTGAAGTAGCCGGCTTCTCCGGGCAGCGCGTTGAGTTCTTCGATCAACGCTTCCGCGCGCGTCGCCACGTGTTCGCGGTCCGCTTGCACGTAGCATCGCGCGATCGTTGCCGCGAATCGCGCCGAGTCGTTGGCTCGGACCTGCATGCCGGCTTGCTTGCAGGCGAAGCCGACCCGCGATGTGCCGGAGAACAGGTCCACGACGGACTGGCTCCCGCGCAGCGCCCGGCACGTGGTGACGATCCACGGCATGAGCAGGCGCTTCGAGCCGATGTACTTAATCACGCGGCCGCAGTCCCTTTCGCGATGCCTCTGCCGACGAAGCGGCGCGCTACGGGGCGCACTACAGGAAGAGGCGTGTGCTGCGGAAGCGTTCTTCGATCGACTGCTCCGCGTCGACGGTGCGCCTCTCGAAGGGGCCGACCATCGCCTCCAGGCGTTCGACGAACTCGGCCATCGAACGTGCGGCGGGCGACTCGGGGTCGGTTGCGACGAGCGGCTGCTGGCCCAAGCGGCGATGCGTGACCATCGGGTCTTCGGCGATTTCGCCCAGATCGCCAAGGTCCTTGCCGGTGAATCGGCGGGTGACTTCCTTGAGCTTGGCGATGGCCTGGTGGCCGTCGCCCTCGGTGCGCACGCGGTTGACCACGACGTGGACGTCGCGGCACTCGCGGATGCTCGCCAGGTCCTTGCACAGCGCGTAGGCGTCGGTGAGGGCGGCGATTTCTGGTTGCGTGACCAAGAGCACGTGGTCGGCGGAAGCCAGGGTCAGCACCGTTTGCGCTGCGATGCCCGCGCCGACGTCGAGCAGCAGCACATCGCTGGTCGCTGCGGCTTCGGCGAGCACGCGGGCCAGCACGGTGAGGTCGCGGTCGGTGAGGTCGGCCATTTGCCGCACCCCTGACGCGCCCGGCACCAGTTTCACGCCGGTGGGTGTTTCGACGCGCACGTCGTCCAGGGTCGCTTCACCCGATAGCAGGTGCCGCAGCGTCTTCTTCGGCTGCACGCCCAGCAGCAGGTGGTCGCACGCAAGGCCGAAGTCGCAGTCGACCAACGTGACGTCCACGCCGCGCTTGGCCAGCAGGACGGCGAGGCTCGTGGCGACGAAGGACTTGCCCGTGCCGCCCTTCCCGCTGGCGATGGCCATGCTCAGCGCTTCGATCCGCTGGCCTCTCTTGCCGAAGTCGCGTTTCAGCAACCGTCCGAAGATGTTGCGGCCGCGAGGGCCCAAGCGGCTGCCGCCGCCCCCGGTTGAACCCGACCCCGCAGCGCGGCGTCTCGATGTCGTGTTTCGGCTCACCATGTTTGGCAGT
>CBESZZ010000541.1:0-3326 GCA_965534055.1 uncultured bacterium
ACTGCTGGCGCTCGAGCTCGAGTGCCCCTTCGTCGAACTCGATCGGCGCATCGACGACAGCAGCGGGCTGGACTTGGCGTTCTCGGGGGTCAGGTTCACCAGGAGTCGCAGGTTCTTCGCGGCCCACGCGGAGCGTTCGTTGTCGCGTGCTTCTTTGAGCTGGTATGCGATGCGGCCTTGTTCCTCGGCTTGCAGGACGATCGTGACGTCCGGTCGCTCCGGAAGAAAGCGACCGCGTTGATCGACCGGAAGTGCCAGATCGTCGATCAGCACCGGGACCCGCAGCGTGAAGTCCTGCATCAACGGTTTGACGGGCACTTCGACGGAGGCCGCACCATTGAGGCGCAGGTCACTCCACTTCGATGTCAGTGCGAGCGCGGCTGTGGCCCACTTATCGCCTTGGCGGTGGCTGAGTTTGGCTTCGAGCGGTTTGCCTCGCGTCAGTGCAATACGGAACTCGCTGATCTTCGCGTCGGGGCCCTGCACTTCCAGCTGGCCCGCGTTGGGGAATCGTGCTCTCTCGTAGTCGAGGCGGTCTTCACCAGCGGCGATACCAGCAGGTGCCGTGAACTGGATCACGCTGGGCTGCAAGACCACGTTGGCGATGTCGTTGGGCCGCACCACCACACGCACCGTGGGCGGCGTCATGGTGATCTCGAGACTGCTGTATTCCTGGTCTGGCAGCAGGTCGGTCGCATCAAAATCGAAGCCGTCTTCGCCGCGGAGTGCATCCTGGCTGGGCGTCTTCACCGGCAGTCGAATGCTCTTTCGTTCTTGGAGTGAACGCATCACGTGCCTGCGACCCGCGAAACTCAGCGAGACGGCGTTTCCCGGTAGAGGTTCGTTTGTGCGTGGATCGCGGAACCCGGAAACCCACACGCCGGTGCGTGGCACGGTCACCAAGATCTGGAACGGTGCCGAGTCATCCGTGCTGATCACAGCGTTGGCTTTCACCCCGGGTGCCAAGGCCTGTTCGTCTTTCGGAACCGCCATGACAACGAAGCGGAACGCTTCGTTGTCGTGAATTTGGGCGTCGAGGAAGAACCACAGACCCGTCGCCAAGACAATCGCGGCCGCCTTCCGCAACGGGTCAGCGACGATCGCTTGCCCGAGTGTGGCGAGGAAGGACGGCTTGCGCCGTTTGTCGGACTTCCGTCGATCTCCTTTGCGTGGCATCAGGACTTCCCGAAGCCCAAGGCTTCTTCGATCTGGGTTTCGAGCTGCTCCAACGTGAGGTCGTAGTGCAGCTTGCCGGACATGGTGCAGGAGATCTTGCCCGTCTCCTCGGAGACGACGATCGACAACGCGTCGAGCTCTTCGGACAGCCCCAGGGCGGCGCGGTGGCGCGTGCCCAAACGCTTGTCAATCGCGGGGTTCTGCGACAGCGGCAGCAGGCAGGATGCGGCGACAATGCGGTCATCGCGCACGATGATCGCGCCGTCGTGCAACGGGCTTCCTTGGTAGAAAATCGCTTCGATCAAGTACGAGTTGAGCTCCGCGTCCAGGCTGATGCCCGTCTCCGCGATCGGAGCTAACGATGCGTCGCGTTCGATGGCGATCAGCGCGCCAACACGGTCTTTCGCGAGCCGTGCCACGCTCCGAATCATCCGCTGCACGACCTTTGTTTCGCGTCGGAAGAAGCGGTTGAAGATGGGGGAGTCGCCCAGGTGCGTGATCGCGCGCCGAATCTCCGGTTGGAACACCACGATCAGGCCCAGCACCGTGGTCTCAGCGAGCGTGTCGAACACCAGTTCCAGCCGGTGTAGCTGCAGCACTCGGATGAGAATGAAGAACGCGGAGAGGCCGACGATCAGCAGAAACGCGAGGCCGCGCACCACGCCGGATCCTCGTGTGCGCCGCAGGAACCGCAGTCCCACGTAGATGATCATCGCGAAGACCGCGATTTCGAGGATCATCTCCAGGTTCATGTCGCCTGCCTTTCGCCGCTGCGACCTGCAGGCGTGCTGCGTTCCTTTTCGGCGGCACGCAGCGCGTCCACGAGCCGCAGTGCGTCGCGCACCGGTGCGACGTCGTGCACGCGGACGTAGCCGACGCCCCGAAGCGCCAGCGCGACGCATGCGGCGACCGTGCCGTGCACTCGCTCTGCGGCGTCAGGCCGCTCGGTGTAGTGACCGATGAAGCGTTTGCGCGAGGGCCCGAACACGAGCGGCAAACCGTTGCTTTCCAGCGGGCCGAGATGGGTCATGAGCTCCAAGCATCCCGCAGGCGTCTTGCCGAAACCCAAACCGGGATCGAGCATCAACTGTTCCAAGTGGATGCCGGCATCAATCGCTGTGCGGATCGAACGGCCCAGTTGCTCTGCAACAACCTCGGCGATCTCGCGAGGCTTGCGTGATCCGTGCTCGTCGTCGAAGTCGACTGCCGGCTCGAAGCGATGCATCAAGATAAGCGGGCAACCTGCGTCGGCGACGACTGCGGCAAGCTTCTCGTCCTGCTGCAGCGCGCTCGTGTCGTTGATCCAGTGTGCGCCCGCGCTGAGCGCTTCTGCGGCGACCTCGGCGAGGGTTGTGTCGATAGACAGCGGCACGCCTAGGTCTTTGAGACCGCCCACCACGGGCAAGATGCGACGCAGCTGTTCTGCAGCGTCGACGCGCTCGTGGCCGGGGCGCGTGCTTTCGCCACCGATGTCGAGCACGTCGGCGCCTTCCGCGACGAGCCGCTCACCGTGCGCGATGGCTGTGTCCACGCGGTCGAAGCGTCCGCCGTCCGAAAACGAATCGGGCGTCGCGTTGAGAATCCCCAGGATGCGGGTCTGACCACCCGCGCCGGTCATGCGAAGCTCTTCATGAAGCGTGGTTCTTGCGGGGGGGTGTCATGAATGGGCCAAGCCTTCGGCGCCCGAGAGGTCGACGTCGGGGCGGTCGTCCCGCTCCTCTTCCTCTTGCTGTGTCCGCTTCTTCGCCTCGCGTTCGGCTTCAGCCATGCTCCGTCGGCTCGCAGCCCGGAACTCTTCGAGGTCGTCGCCACGCACCAACGCGGAGATCTCCGCACCGCTTAGGCTCTCGTGGGCGAGCAAGCCTTTGGCCATAGAGTCGAGCAGTGGTCGGTTGTCCTCGATCAACTTCTTCGCCGCTTCGTACTGTTCGTCGATCAAGCGACGCACTTCGGCATTGATGAGTTCGAGCGTGTTAGGAGAGATGTCGGAGGCGATTTGGAACTCCCCCCCGAGGAACGGATTCTCTTGGGTCGCCGTGTATTTGATGGGCCCGACCTTCTCACTCATTCCCAACTCGCAGACCATCATCTTGGCGAGGTGAGTGGCCTGCTCGATGTCGTTCTGCGCGCCGGCTGAGACGTCGCCGAAG
>CBESZZ010000542.1:0-3325 GCA_965534055.1 uncultured bacterium
TGATACGCCCTTCGACCAATTCCAGGCGGGAAACATCGCCGCGATGACCGGCGAACAGGTGCGCGGACTACAGGTCTTCCTGACGCAGGCGCGCTGCGCTGCGTGTCACTTGCCGTCGAATGCGTTCACCGATGATTCGTTCCACGTGCTCGGTCTACGTCCCGTCCTCGAAGACGAAGGCCGCCGTGCCGTGACTGGTCTGCAGGCAGACCGCGGCGCGTTCAAGACGCCTTCGCTCCACAACACAGCGCTACATCGCTCTTGGTTCCACAACGGGTCGGCAGACTCTTTGACTGACGTGATCGAGGTCTACGATCTGGGCGGTGGTGCCTTCCCGGACAACCTCGACCCGGCGATCTTTCCGCTGGGACTGACGACGGCAGAGAAGCAAGAGCTCGTCGCGTTCCTTCACGCTCTGACCGATCCACGTGTCGCTGCCGAGCTGTACCCCTTTGATCGTCCGCTGCTCGGTGCGGAAACAGGTGCTTTCGGTGAAGTGATCGGTTCCGCAACGGGCACGCCGCGCGCGGTGCTCGCTCATGCACCGGGCCTTGGCAATCCGCGTTTCGGACTGATGGTGCGCAACGTCGACCCCAGTGCGATCACCCTTTGGGCCGCGGATACGCAGCGCGCTGCCCCGGGTGGATTCAACATCGGCGGAATCACGCTGCACCTAGGTGCATCGCAAGATTTGGTGGTCGGCAACCTGCGATCCGTGACCGTGAACCCTGCGGCACCGAACGCTGGGTTCGCTTGGGAAAACGTGCCTATTCCCGCAGACCCAATGCTGGTCGGACTGCAGCTCTACGCGCAGTGGCTGAGCCTTGCTCCGAGTGGTGTGGCGAACGCTTCGGACGCCATCGGCTTCCGCGTGTTCTGATCGAGAGCGCATCGCGCGTCTCGCGGAGGGCGAGGGCGTTGCATGCCTCGTAGCCTCGTCGCACGATGCGCGGCCCGGGTTTGCCGGGATTGGCCTCGGGCGGCCGTTCAATGGCTGAGCCGAACCGCCGGAGTTTTTTTCCAACGAAGCATTCTCTGAAGCACTGATGAAAGACACCAAAGACGTTGTGGTCGCCCTCGAAGGTCTGCTAGCAGACAGCTACACGCTCTACCTGAAGACTCATAGCTACCACTGGAACGTGACGGGGCCGATGTTCACGACCCTGCACACGCTCTTCGAGACGCAGTACACCGAACTCGCACTCGCCGTCGACGAGATTGCGGAGCGCATCCGAGCACTCGGCAGTTTCTCTCCGGGCAGCTACTCCCAGTTTCAGGCTGCATCGAAGGTGAAAGAAGACACCGGAGTGCCGAAAGCCACGGACATGATCCGCAATCTGGTTGCAGATCACGGGCAAGTCGTCGCCGCCGCGGAACGCGTCATCGCCACGGCCGAGAAGGCCGGAGATCAAGCGAGCGCAGACCTCGGCGTTCGCCGCATCGACGTGCACCAAAAGAGCGCATGGATGCTGCGCAGCCACCTGGAGTAGGTGCTGCGTCTATCCCGGGCTCACACTGCCCGCGGCGGTCTGGAGAGTGCGGGCGAAGAAGGCACCTAGTGCCAGCAGTTCTTCGGCGCACACCGCGTGCTGCATTGGGTAGCTCTCCCACGACACCTTGTAGCCCGCCTTGATGAGGGCTTCCTGCGCTGCCTTTCCACGAGCGATAGGCACCATGGGATCTTGCGAGCCATGTGCTGCAAACATGGGTGTCTCTTGGTTTGCTTCGCTGCGCTCTTCGAGCAGAGTCTCGGGAAGGACGAGGTAGGTCGACAATCCCGCGATCCCCGCGAGTTGCGTGGGGTAGCGGACACCGCAGTGGTAGGCCATCGCGCCACCTTGCGAGAATCCGACCAACGCGATCTGGTTGGTCGACCCGCCCAGGCGTGTGGCTTCTGCAGCGATGATTGCGTTCACCTGTTGCTCGCTGCGGCGGATGCCAGGCTCATCGTGTTTCCGCTCGAGATCCATGCCGCTGATGTCGTACCACGCCGGCATGACGAAACCGTTGTTCAGCGACACGGGAATGCTCGGGGCGTTGGGGAACACAAACCGCACACCGTGAGTCGGTGGGAGACCAAGCATCGGCAGAGCTGGCGGGAAGTCATTGCCGTCGGCGCCGAGGCCGTGCAGCCAGATCACGGTGGCAGTGTGAGGGCCTGGGGCATCGCAGGTCACGCAGTTCAGGAGCTCGGTCATTGGCGGCAGTCTGCCGAGAAAGGGACCGGCAGCGCAAGCCTCGCGTTGTGTCGCGGTATCCAGGGGGGGTCGTGCGGGTTCGTCAGATCGTCCAAACCCTGGCCAACGGGGTGCCGCGGCCCGACGATCTCGCGAGAGTGGCCAGAGCCACTGGGCTACTCAAGCTCAGCGACCTGAGCCACATTCCTGATCCATCGACCCGGCGCAAAAACCGCATGCATGCTTCTCTCCGATCCCTGCCGCTCGTGGCTTGCGTGCTCTTCACCGCTTCCTGCTTCACCCAAGAGACACGTTCGGCCTCGAATCCGATTCTGGTGGCAGGAGGCGATAAGGAAAGCGGTGCGTCTGCGCAGGCGCGCGAACGCCGAACGGAAGTCACGTCTGGGTTTCACACGTTCGACGTCGAGACGAAGCGAGCGAACGGTGATCCGTTGGTGGGCAAAGCCGCCGTTTGGGTTCCGGAGGATTACAGCTTGAGCGATCGCGCGTTTCCCTTGGTGGTGTTTCTGCACGGCTATGGCGAACGCGGCACGGATGGCGTGAAGCAAACGCAGCAGGGGTTGGGCAAGCTGCTTGCGGCGAACCCCGAACGCTTCGTCGGTTGCCTCGTGCTGTTGCCGCAGTGTCCTGGAGATTCCGTCTGGAGTCGCAACGACCAGGCCTGGGCGAAGGGCAAACCCGATGCGGAAGGGTTGATCGACGAGTCCCTGCGACAGACGCTCACCGACTACGTGGTCGATTTCGACCGCATCTCCCTGACCGGGTTGTCGATGGGGGGCTTTGCGACGTTTCTCTACGGCGCGCGCCGGGTTGAGACGTTCTCGGCGTTGGTTCCGCTGTGTGGTGGCGGCGATCCACAGGACGCGCAGCGGTTGGCGCGTCGACCCGTTTGGGCCATCCACGGGACGGCCGATCGAACAGTGGCGATCGAAGAGTCCCGACAGATGGTCCAAGCTCTGCGTGATGCGGGCGGCACGGTCATTTTCAGCGAGTACGCCGGAGTGGGGCACAACTGTTGGGACCGCGGCTACGCGGATCCGGAGGTGTGGTCCTTTCTCGTCGATCATGCCCGCGCAGAGCCTCGGCGAGCGGGCCGTCGCTGACCGTGCGGGGAAGAAAGCGGCCCT